>CAXMLR010000428.1:0-3385 GCA_964194275.1 uncultured Solirubrobacterales bacterium | reverse complement strand
TGTGTATAAGAGACAGACCTTGGTCTGCGCATCGTTGGTCTCGACTTTGCCGCGTTCTTCGCCGTTCTCACCGCCATCGCCATGATCGTCCCCTACTTCGGGGCGCTCGCCAGCTCGATACCGCCGATCCTCTACGCGCTGACGATCTCGCCCGGCAAGGCGTTGGTGGTCACGGTCGTGTACATCCTGGCCCACCAGCTCGAGGGGAACCTGATCCAGCCGCTGGTTATGGCGCGCGCCGTCGAGCTACACCCCGCGGTGGTCGCCGTGGGGGTGGTGGCGATCGAGCGCCTGTTCGGTTTCATCGGGCTGATCGTCGCGGTGCCAATCCTCGGGACCGTCCGTGTCCTCGTCCAGGAGCTGTGGATCTTTCCGATGGAGGCACGCAATGTGAAACGGGCCGGACCGGCAGCCCTGGCGGCCGAGCCGAGGCAGGCCATACGTGCGGGTCCGAACGGCGGAACGTAGTCGGGCCGGCGGCGTGCTACTTGCCGACTTGAGCCTCGTCGAGCTGCGCAGGGTCGTGTGAGCAGATCAACTTGACCCGATCCGGCTGACGACGAGCGAGCTCGCGCAGTCGTTCCTGGTTTTGATGGCGAAGCTTGCCGTTCGCCTGCACGAGGTTCTGGAACGCCCGCAGGCCCGGCGGGCAGTGCGACGGGGTCCTCATCTCGCCGCGATGGAAGTAGGCGTCCCCGCAGTGGAGCAGCCAGCCCTCCGGCTGGGCCAGCGCGATGCCGGTGTGTCCGAGGCTGTGGCCGGGGAGTGGGATCAGCAGGATCTCGGAGTCTGTGTCAGGCAGCACCCGAACGCTCTCGAATCCGAGCCACTCGTCGCCCGCGAGGTCGTGCGTAACCCACCGCGGACCGTGGGTCCAGTGGGCGCCGCCGATCCAGTAGCGCACACGTTCACGTAAGGGAGGATCGACCATCGCCTCGTACTCACGAGCGAAGACATGGACCTGGGCGTTTGGAAATCCGGCAGGCCGCCGGCGTGGTCAACATCGAGGTGGGTGAGAATGATGTGGCGCACGTCGGCGGGGTCGAACCCCAGCTCGCGGACCTGCGCGAGGGCCGTCTCGGCGAGGTCGAGTTGGGGTCGCATGGCCGTGGTGAACGGGCGAGTGAGCTGCCGCGGATTGCGCACGTCGTCGGTCCCGAAGCCGGTATCGACGAGCACGAGTCCATCCGCGTCCTCAATCAGCAGGACGTGACAGACAATGCGTGCGTGCGCCAGGAATCCACCCTCGCCATTGACCAGGCGCTTCCCCCAGGGACACATCGTGCCGCAGTTCAGATGATGGATCACGGGCACGGGCAGCTAAAGCATCCTATGTGACGGGCCAAGGCCGCGGAACCACTCCGCGGCCCCGTGGGACCGCGGCTGCTATTGGTCCCTGGGAGCGGTGCCGAACACGTGATCCCAGAACGGCGCGCTGACGCCGTATCCACGATCGTGGGTTTGGAAGTGGTGGCGCATGTGAAGCTCGCGCAGCCGCTTACCGAGTGCCGTCCTCGGTCGATGATGATGCACGTGGTAGTGCAGCATGTCGTAGAACAGGTAGCCGCCCAGGAACGCGGCACCGAAGGGCAGAAACACGGGGCTGCCAAGCACCTCGTAGAAGCCGAACACGAACAGCGAGGCCAAGGGGATGCTCACCGAGGGGGGCATCACCAGGCGCATCGGGTCGTTCGGGTGATCGTGGTGGACGCCGTGGATAATCCAGTGCAGGCGGGCGCCGATGCCCTGCTCGGGCTCGAAGTGGAACACGATCCGGTGCAGCCAGTACTCGGTCAGCGTCCAGAACAGGTAGCCACCGACCAGCCACGCGGGCGTCAACCAGCCTGCGCCGTGGATGAAGCCCTCCGCCAGCATGAACACGATCACCGGCACGAACAGGATTGGGGGCACGGCCGGGTGTACCCGGGAAAACCTGTCCAGGAGGTCCGAGTCGAACATCCGCGGGGAGGCGCGGAGAACCTCGCTGCGGCTCAGGCCTTCAAGCTCATTTGCGTGTTGCGTTGCCATACCGCAAAGGATAGCTGTCCGATCAGCCCAAGTGGCGCCGACCCGGTGCAAACGGAAACCTCGGGCGCAGACGCCGCCCGGCGGATCCTCTCTACCCTTGGCGACGATAGCCGCGTGGAGGCGCGGGCGCTGCCAAGCTAGACGAATGGCGCAGAACCCGCCTGCGCGCTGGTGGTCAGTGCGCAGGGCTCAGAACCTCAAGGCCGCCACCTATCGGTGTCCGCTGTGCGGCGAGCAACTGCCCGCCCTGAGCGAGCACATGTTGATCGTCCCCGAGGGCGACAGCGCGCGTCGGCGCCACGCGCACACCCGCTGCGTGATGGCGGCCCGGCGCGGGGGACGACTCCCGACCCGGGAGGAGTGGCAGGCCACCCAGCCTCGCTCACCGGGGCCCCTGCGCCGAGCGTTTGACCGCCTGCGGGGCGCAGGCGCCGACGCGAGCCCGCCCCGGCCCGGTGACGGGGGATAGGGTCCCGTGGCGATGGCACGAGGATTGCGACTGGGGCTGAACGTCGGCTACTGGGCTGGAGGTCCGCCGCCGCAGGCCGTCGAGCTCGTCCAGGAGGCGGAGCGCCTCAGCTTCGATTCGATCTGGACGGCCGAAGCCTACGGCTCCGATGCGCTGCTGCCGCTGGCGTGGTGGGGCGCGTCTACGCAGACGCTGAAGCTCGGAACCGCAATTGTCCAGATCTCAGCGCGGACGCCGGCCGCGACCGCGATGGCGGCGATGACCCTTGACCACCTCTCGGGCGGTCGCTTGATCCTCGGCCTCGGCGTCTCCGGTCCGCAGGTCGTGGAGGGCTGGTACGGCCAGCCGTTCGGCAAGCCGTTGGCGCGGATGCGCGAGTACATCGGGATCCTGCGCGACATCTGGGCCCGGCAGCGCCCGGTCACCAATGACGGTTTGCATTATCCGTTGCCCCTCCGAGGCGGGACCGGCATGGGCAAGCCACTGAAGTCGAGCATCCATCCGCTCCGCGAGGACATCCCGATCTATCTGGCCGCCGAAGGGCCGAAGAACATCGCGCTGGCCGGCGAGCTGTGCGACGGCTGGCTGGCGCTGTTCTACTCGCCCCACCACGACGGCTTCTATCGGGATGCGCTCGAGGAGGGGCTAGGGCGACCGGGCGCGCGCCATACCGCCGAGGACTTCGAGGTCGCCGCGACCGTGCCGCTGATCGTGACCGATGAGCTCGAGCAGGCCGCCGACGCGCTGCGCCCGATGTACGCGCTGTACTTCGGCGGCATGGGTGCTCGGGGCGCCAACTTCCACGCCAACGTGGCGATCCGGATGGGCTACGAGGCGGAGGTGGCGAAGATTCAGGAGCTGTATCTGTCCGGCCACAAAGACGAGGCC
>CAXMLR010000427.1:0-2063 GCA_964194275.1 uncultured Solirubrobacterales bacterium | reverse complement strand
CCCCGCCCCGCCCCGCCCGGCGCGAACACCGAACCAAATTCGCAGCGCGGCGCGTATCGAGGTGCGTTGTTCGGCCTCAGCTCGAACAACGCACCAGGATCTTCGACTCAGGTGCGAGTTGGTTCGTTGTTCGGGTCCGGCTAGGCCGCTCGGTCGAGCGAGCCCGGAAGCCGGATGTTCGCCGGTCCCTCGTCGCGAACCTGCGGGGTCGGCTCGCCCCGCTCGATCCGCCGGCGCTCGGTGCGGGCGACCATCTTGAACGATCGGGTGTTGTAGCCGCGCGCCAGCGGCTTCGGCGTGAGCCGGCGGCCCGCGCGCATCGCGGTCGTGGCGGCGTTGAACGCTGCCTGCTGGGACAGGCCATAGCGCAACCCGTACAGCTCGCGAACGCGGGGCGGCATGCTCCCGAGCATGACCGCATCGTGGACGTGCTTGGCCGCCTGCTGGTGGCGGGGGAATGGAATCTCGAAGGCCGTCGCGTATCCGACGTACCGGGCTTCGTCAGTCAGGAACAACTCGTCCGAGGCGAGCTGGCGCCGCCAGTAAGCGCGGAAGTCGTCGTAGCTCGAGGGAGCGCTCTCGCGTGGCATCCCGAACAGCTCGGCGAACCGGACGTAGTCCTGCCACAGCGCCTCGCGCTCACCTGCGGCGAGCCGCCGGATGAACAGCTCATAGAAGAACTGCGCCGAATCGGCGATCACCGCCACCGTCCACAGCATCAGCTCCGGATCGAGGGCCGAATACGGAGTTCCGGCCGGGGTCACGCCGACGTCCTCGCTCAGCGCTCCGTTGACGCGCTCGTGCAGCCGCCGCACGTAGCCCAGCACCTCGTCCGCCTCCTCGCGGGTGCCGAAGTAGATCTTCTCGAACGCCGCGCCGGTGTGTGCGAGGCGCCGAAACGGGGTCAACCGCGCATAGGAATGCTCGCTCGTCCCGATGTAGTTCAGCGGTGCGCAGGCGCCGATGCAGAGAGCCCGCTGACCGTACATGAGCCCGACCAGCCGCTCTCCGTGCACCCGGCGCAGCCACGAGCTCCCGCGAGGGAAGTAGCCGCCAGCCGGGTGTTGATCGCTCGGACCCACGATGAATCTGCAAACGCATGTTTCCAGAACTTGCTCGCGTTTGTCAAGATGTATTTGTGGTCCGCGCTGCAACTGGCGTCTACGGTGGCCTCGACGCGGATCAACGTCGAGCCGGCCGACGATCGCAGCTGCTGGGAGCGGGGCTCGAGCTGCTCGGCACCGAAGGCTGGCAGGGAACGACCGTGCGAGCCATCTGCGCGCGCGCCCACCTGACGCCGCGTTATTTCTACGAGAGCTTCTCTGACCGTGACGCGCTGCTGCTGGCGGTGTTCGACAACATCGTCGAGGAGGCGGCGGCCGCGGTGCTCGAGGCGGTGCTCGCGGCTCCCGCCGACGCTCGCCTCAAGGCGCGAGTGGCGATCGGAGCGTTTGTGACGCTGGTAACCGAGGATCCGCGCAAGGCCCGTGTGCTGTTTGTCGAGGCGATGGGCTCGGAGGCGCTGGCGCGCCGGCGCTTCGAGACACTGCGGATGTTCGCCCATCTGGTCGCCGTCCAGGCCCGTGACTTCTACGAAATGCAGGAGACCGCCGACGCGCTGGTGGAGATATCCGCATTGATGGTGGTCGGAGGACTGGCCGAGACGTTGCTGGCCTGGCTCGACGGGACCCTGTCGGTGACGCGGGAGCAGCTGATCGAAGACTGCACGGATCTATTCGTCGCCACCGGGCAGGGGGCCGTCGCCTTGGTGCGCGCCCGCGAGGCTGACAAGTAGGCGACGCCCGTGCTCTGACATGCTGCGGGCGATGCCTGGGCTGATCGAGCGCTATCTGGAGCGGCTTCCGTTTGCGGCGGGTGACCCGGTGGTCTCGCTCGATGAGGGTTCGACCCCGCTGGTGCTGGCCCCGCGTCTCTCCGAGCGCGCCGGGACCGAGGTGTGGCTGAAGCTCGAGGGCGCCAACCCGACCGGATCGTTCAAGGATCGCGGGATGACCTGCGCGGTGTCGGCGGCAGTGCGGGAGGGTGCTCAAGCCGTCGTCTGC
>CAXMLR010000426.1:0-16918 GCA_964194275.1 uncultured Solirubrobacterales bacterium | reverse complement strand
TCCCCGGTTCGAGTCCGGGTCTCGCCATCACCGGAGTTCCCCGTAAATGGAGAATTTTGCGATCAGGCCGCGCCTCTTCTAGATGACGTTTATTGGGCCCGAACTCGCCCAAATGGCGTTTACGGGCCCAATTGAGCAGACAATCACGTCTAATGTGGACGTTCGACGCCGCGCTTCAGAAGCTCAGAGCCTCAGCACCAGCCTCCCGGAACCGGGAGCAGCCGATCACGTTGGGTGCCACGTCGAAGGTCACTGTTGGCGAAGGCCACCGTTGTACTCGGGGCCACCTGGGCCGATCCTGGGCCAACCCGGCCGCCTCGCTTGGATTGCCACGCCGCTCACCTGTGCCACGCGGCCCCGGGGCCGCGAACAGCGCCGGCGCGCGTGCGTACCGCCGGGTCGCTGACCTTGCCGGGGCGGGCCCAAATCGCTACCTGTTCGGTGTCGCCCGCGGCCTGGGGAGCCACTCGCTGGAGCAGCCTGATCGCGTCGAAGCTGTCGGTGTGGGGGAAGCTTGAAGCTATCCGAGTAGGCGCTGCCCACGCCGGATTCGACCGCGTTGGTGATGAGGACCGCGAGCAAGCAGCCGACGAGGACGCGGTGTCGGTAGCACTATCTGGCGATCGCTCTCATGCGGTTTTTCTCCCGGTCAGAAAGGGTTCGTTCAGCGACGAGCGAGCGAGCAGGCGGTGGAGAGTTTCAGTGCCCACCCTGGCGTCCGCTCCCCTCCGGGCACCTCGAGCAACTGGCCGTAGCGCCCCCCATCCCAGCGATCAGCACGGGTTGTGCGGGGCGAACACTGCGTATATACTGATTTCGGCAAAACCAGTGTCATGCCATGGGCTGGCCTGGGGGGAGGAGCGGGATTGAGGCGGTTCACGGTCTCGAGCATTGTCGTGCTCGTTGCAGTTCTAGCAGTGGTCGCAATTGCGTCGGTGCTACTCGCGCAGACGGTCATCACCGCGCAGCGGATCAACGACAAGGCTCAGAACATCGCGACGAGCGGCCGGGGCATCAACGCTTCGACCGACTCCGTGATTCAGCTTCGCCGGACCAACGCGCTGGCGGTCTCGATCCTCCGCTCGGCGCAGCCGCTGCAGGGGCAGCTGGGCTCGATCGTCAGCCTTGCGAGCGGGATCAATGGGGAGGCGGGCTCGATCAACGCGAGCGCGGGGTCGATCCTCTCCAGTGCCACGAACATCAACTCCTCCGCGGTAAGTATCAACTCGACGGCGCACAGCATCAATGGCGAAGCCGGCAACATCAACACGACCGCGGGCGCCATCAACTCGAGCGCGGGTGCCATCAGCGCCAGCGCCGGCTCGATAAATTCGAGCGCCGGCAGCGTCAACGCCAGCGCGGGCTCGATCACGACGAGCGCGCTGAGCATCAGGTCCAGCGCCGCGGGCATCAACGGCGAGGCCGGTTCGATCGTGAACGTGGCGCGGCGTATCAACACCGACGTCAACCTGATCAACACCAACCTGGACGTGACGATCCGGGTCGCCAAGAGCATCAAGGGCGACACGGGCAACATCCTCGGTCAGGCGGTCGCAGCGTTGGCCAACGCCGCCTGCATCGATCAAAAGGTCGCCGGTCCGGGAGGGAACTTTTCTCAGTGTCAAGGCCGCCGCGCCGTCGCAGATTCTGCGCCGACGCCATTGCAGCTGCGGGGGTTCAGCAAGCTGAGTCAGCTTTCGCGTCAGCCCGCATCGGTGCGGGATCCCGCTAACGCGCCGAGCGGCGTTCCGGGTCCACCGTCGGCCACCCCGGGGGCGCAGCTGGCACCGGGTCAGCCGCCAAGGCAGAGCCCCCTGAGCCAAACGCTTGGGGGAGTGCTGCAAGTCGTCAATTCACTCCTCGGCCGATAGGGGTTGACATGGAGGCAGGAACGATATCCGCCAGGCGATCCATGGCATCGGCCCGGGGGGGGCCCACGCATCCTACGTTCGTCAGGTGGCTGTGGATCTGGATCACGGTCCTGACCTTGGTGGTGGTCGTGGTCGTCGGCTTCCTGCTCGGGATCGTCAGCAACCTGAAGTCGATCGACAAAGGCCTGTTCGAGGCCAATGCGGCGGTCAGCGGGATCCAGTCGGAAGCCCATCCGCTTCCGGCCGACATCCAGGCGATCAACAAGAACCTGACCAGCATCGATGGCGCGCTCAAGCCGATCACCCATCAGGCCGACCAGATCGTGAGTGCGCTGAGCTCAGTCCAGGGCGGGCTCGGTCAGGTGCAGGGGTCGCTGGTGAGCACCGCCGGATCGCTGGTGAACACCTCGGGCTCGCTAGGGGACACCTCGAGCTCACTGGTGAGTACCTCGGGCTCGCTGACCAACACCTCCGGGACACTTGGCACGATCTCCAACTCGCTGGTCGGTACCTCCGGGACGCTCGCTGGCATCGCCCCCTCGCTCGTGGATACCTCGGGCAAGCTGGTCACGATCTCCAACTCGCTGGCGCCTACCGCGCGAACGCTCGTCACCGTCCGCAGCCAGGCGGGAACCATCAACCGTACGCTGAACCTCGCCGAGTTCGTCAGAACCAACGGCACACAGGCGATCTGGCGACGGGTCCGGTTCGCCAATGGAGGCTCCTTCAGCCGGCCCGGCTTCGACAACAGTCTGGCCGGTCCCGGCACCAACCCCAACGGCCTGGGACCAGTGCTGGGCGACGCCACCTCGATCTTCGGCGGCCTCGTGCAGGTCAACCGGCACCTGCTGAGCATCTGCAGAGCCCCGGTCCTCAACACACTGACATTGCCCACTTTGGTGAACGGGTCAGCTCCCTGTCCGTGACGGGCGAGCGACAATGAGAGAGAAAGGCAAAATCGGTCTTGGGGCCGGGCTAGCCGGCGTGATCCTGGTGGGCGTGATCGCGTGGGCGCTGGCGGCGGTCCTCATGCTGACCGGGACGCTGATCAACACGCGCCAGATCAACGACCGCGTCAAGCTGGTAAACGGCCAGGTGGATCCGATCGACAAGAATCTGGCATTCGTGAGCCTCGCCGCCCGCACGGGCCGGATCTCGGCGAAGATCAGCCTCGCGGCGCGGCACTTGTCGGGACAGCTCACCCAGGTCGTATCCGCGGCCGGGCAGATCAACTCCAATGTGAGCTCGATCTTGACCACCGCCACCTCGATCAACGGCGTGGTCAACTCCATCAACGCCAACGCTCAGGCGATCAACCACACTGTCCACGCGATCAACGCAAACGCCAACGCGATCAACGCAAACGTCAACTCGATCAACGCGAGTGTCCAGTCGATCGGCGGCTCCGTCGCCTCGGTCGGTGGCAGAGTGGCCTCGATCAACGGCCGGGTGACAACGATCAGGGATGTTGTGGGCACAGTCGGGGCGAGCGACAACTCGATCAACGCCTTGGTGCCACGGATCTCCACCAACCTTGGGAAGGTCAGCTCTACCGCCCAATCTATCCGCGTCGGCGTGAGGGGGATCAATAATCGGGCCGACGTGGTGATCGCCCTGGCGCGCGCGCTCAAGAGCGACTTCGCCAGCATCCTCGCCGGGGTCGGAACCGCGATCAACAGCGCCACGATCCTCGGGCACGCCAACTCGATCGACTGCTCCAAGCTCATCAACTTCCTGGGTCCAAGCCAGAGCTGCGGCAAGTAGCGCTGCTCGCCGCAGCACCGGCCGCCCCGGGCGCGGCTGGCGAGACTCCTCAGGTCCGGACCGCGCGGAACGTGCTGGCGATCCGGTCAAAGAGTGGAGCCAGCGAGGCGATGCGATCCGCCGGCAGCGCCTGGAACACGACTGTGATCATGGTTGCGCCCTGAAACAGGAAGTAGTGGGCGTGCGCTCCCCGCTGACTCGTGCTGGGATCATCGAAGGTGTACAGGTAGAGGTAGCCGGGCAGGCCGCCGAGCGTCACCTGCTGGGGCTGGCGTAGCCACGTGACGTTCTTGCCGCTGTCGACGACGCGGTCGGTGAGCCTCCTCGCCTTGACGAGGTCGGCGGCGCTCACCTGGGCACCGATTGGGGTCCTTCGCACCAGCAGAGATGCGCCGTCACTGCCGGCGGCGAGGACGAGAACCGCGGGGTCGCGCGACTGAAGCCGGTGCCAGCTCGACGGATAACTGCCCGAGAACGCCCCGCCGGGGTCTTGGAACCGCGCGAGCGCAGGCTGCCGGGCCGTGATGGGCTTGGCGGCGGGCTGCGACGCCGACGAGGACGTGAGCTGCTGGCCAATCAGCCACGCGGCGACGGCGAGCAGCAACACCAGAACGCCAGCTGGCCCCAGCCATCGGGGTGGAGGCGGCAAGCCGCCGCGGTCCTGAGCCCCTGCCCCGTGTACATCTGCCCGGCTGAGATCTGCTTTCACCGCGCGCTCAGACCGGGTTCCGCTCGGCCTCCGACTGCTGTCTTGCGCCCAGCAGCCCGAACAGCACCGCCGCTGCGCCTGAGAAGAGGTGCAGAAAGTTGTCGGGGGCCAAGCTGCCGTTGATGGCCAGGATCGGAAGCTTGTTGAGAACACCGAGCAGGGCAGCAGCCAGGTAGATGAGACCGCCACCGATCAAGATGCCCTGGGTGATCGCGGAGTCGGACAGGCGCGAGGCGACAATGAAGCCAGCTCCGATCACGATGTGGACGAGGTTGTGGAATATGTTCAGCTCGAACCCGAGCAGCAGGTGACCATGGCTCGTGACGAATCCGCTGAAGCCAGTCACGACAAAGCCGATCAGGCCGACCGCGAGATAGACGATCCCGACGATCAGCGCGAATGGCCGCGCCACGTTCGTGCCTCCGGACCTGATCGGATCCGGCACGCGGACGGCTCCCGCCCGTGGTTGACGTCTGGTAGCCATGCGCGAACTCAGTGCGGACCGTCGACTGGGACTGTAGTCATTGGCCGCCACGCCGATAGCGGATCACCGCGGGGCGCTCGTCGCTGTCCGGCGCGGGAGAGCTCGACGGGGTTTCGGGTCCGAACTCGGGCGCGGCCGGTTGTGGTGCCGGTGTCTCACGCCGGTAGACGATGCGCTGTTCAGACTGGGGGGGGTCTGGTCGGGCAGGAAGCTGCGATTCGGGAGCGAGCGCTTGATCCGGAGCAGGCGCCGATCCGGGAGGGGATGCCGGAGTGAGCGTCATCTCCGGCTGGATCTCCCTTCGATGGACGATCCGCGAAGGCTCAGCCGGTGGCCCGAGCTTCTTCGCCAGCAGACCCTCGAGGACCCCACGGGCGGTGCCAAGGTCATCGTTGATCGAAGTCAGTATCGGCGCGATCGCCTCGGTGCGATCGGGAATCGACGCGACAGCGCCGACCACGGCATGCAGACTCAGGCTGATCTGGCGCAGAACGGCGCCGATGCGGATCAAGAACAACGCGATCACGACGATCGCGACGGCGACCAGGACGACGGTGACGATACCGGCGGCGGGCACGATCCACCTACAGGATTCGATCGAGCGCGGCGCCGTACCGCGCGAGTCCGGCGGTGGTCTCGTGCACGAGCTGCTGGGTCTCCGCCAGCGCGCCCACCGAGTCGACGTGAGCGACCAGCACAGGACCGCCCGCCGCGAGCTTGTCGGCGACGGCCTTGATCTGGGTGGCTGCGGACACGACATCTCGCAGCAGTCGCACCACGATGGGCAGGATCACCACAAACAACACGAGATTGCCGAGCCACCAGAGCAGCATCATCCACGCTCCGCCAAGGTCTCTGCCATCGAGGCGATCGATGGCAGCGCATCGACAATGTCTCGCAGCGGGGCGTTCACCTGGGGCACGGTGGGAGCGATCAGCCGCAGGTCCGCCTCGACCGAGTCGACGAGTTCGGCGAGCACCGTAAGCTCGCCCCCGACCTTCTCCAGCCGGATGCGGATCTGGACCAGCGCGAGGCCCAATACCGCCACCAAAACCACCGCCTCGACGACGCTGAGCAGCACCAGCAACGTGTTGCTCATGGTGGCCCAACCTGACTGGCGAGGTACTCCGCGTGGATTAGTGCCTCGGCCTTTATGTCCTCCAGCACCGACGCGGTGGTGACCAGGCCGGGTATCGCCGAGGTGTCTCGCCCGAGCTCGCCGCCGACGGCAACCAGGCCAACGGCCTCGGACTCGATGTCCTTGACGAAGCTCAGCAGCAGCGTCATCAGCACGATCACCACGAGGATCACCACGATCCCGATCCCGAGCGAAACCTCCCACAGGGTCTTCGTATCGGCTGACGCGAGCACCCTCATCCGGTCAACGCCTTCCTGGCGGTCTGAGCGCCTTCGAGGATCGCCAGCGCGTGCTGGTTGGTCTGTTTGATCTCGGGCAGGACAGCCGTCGTCTCACGCACGTGCTCGAGAGCGTCCGCCGCCACCTGGGCCTGGCCGGCGATCCGCGAGGCGAACGTGAGGATCACGGCCACCAGCGCCACCACAGCGACGACGGCAACGAAGGCGAGGAAGATTCCCACGTAGAAGCCGGTGTTCTGGTTGGCGAGTATCACCATCTGCTCTCCGGCAGCCCGGCAGCGTGATTGGATCGGATCTGAGCGACTACAGCGCCCACGGTGGGGTCGATCTCCCGGACGACCCAATGACCGCGAGGGCGCGGCGTTCCGCCCGTTAGCTCGCTGGCACTCATCCTCAACCTACGTCTCCCTGTCCGCACCGCACACCTGCCTCAACGCTTTGTTGACATAAGCCAACCCCACGCGTGACGCGAGCTATAGACGCCCGTCACGGAAACCCTACCTCGTTTCCGACCCTCCAAGTTGTTTTCTTTCGCAATCTGGCCGGCGGGATTTAAGCGGGTTGCAGTATTCATGCTTCATGGCTGCCGCACCGCTCCCTCCCGCCGCAGCGTTGCCCGCAGTGCGGAAACCTGCTGCACAGAAAGCGGCGCGACTGGACAGTCCATCCGAGTCGGCCCACATCAAGCCCCTTGATCGGGGCGGTGCTTCACGAAACCTTCACCTTGTCCTGGTACCTACGATCGCTTGTCTCTCTCTCAGGTGTCTCGGGTGACGGACCGCCGTCCGGCGCTTCGGTCGGCGGAGGCTCGGTCTGCCCTTACCGGCTCAGAGGGGGTGGCGCTGGGTGCGCTGATCGCGATCGAGGTGGCGATTGTCTACGCCCTGCTCCGGGGCGGCGGCTGGGTGTACGACGACAACCTGTTCATGGTCCTGGCGGGGCGGAATGGCTTGACCTGGGGTTGGCTCGACTCGCTGCTCTTCCAGCACTGGGGGATCGGCTACCACTTGATGTTCTCCGGCGTGCACACGCTGATGCCGGTCGACTATCGCTGGGCGTTGGCCGGCATGCTGGTCCTGCTCGCCGGGTCGATCTTCCTGCTGCAGCGGATCACCAGGCTGCTGTTCGCAAGCGCGTGGGTGCCGCTCTGGGTCGCGGCGTACTTCGGGCTCTCGATCATCCTCGTGCGAGCCCTGCAATGGGCCGCGGGCGGGTTCGCCTACCTTCCGAACACGTTCCTCGACCTGCTGTGCCTGTATGGATACGTGCGCTTTCAGGCGCAGCGGTCATGGCGTTGGGCTGCGGTGTGCGCGGGCGCCCTCGCCGGCGGCCTGCTGTTCTACGAGAAGCCGCTGTTCATGCTCCTCTACCTGGCGATGATCCAGGCGCTGCTGCTGTCCGAGGACCTGCGTCCGCGTGCGCTCGCGCGCCGTTTCTGGATGGAGCGGATGGTCTGGGCGGGGCTGCTGCTCGTCGTGTTGCTGTGGGGGGTCGGCTTCGTGTCGGCCGGCGGGGGTAGTGGTGTGGCGCGCGGGAACGTCACCCTCGGCCAGTACGCGCACTACTTCCGGATCCTCTGGGTCCAGACGCTCGTGCCCGCCGCCGCCGGCCTGACCTTTCCCGCGACGCTTCGACTGACCGCCGGCCAGACCGCGCTGGCGATCGGCCTGCAGCTCGCGGTGTTGGTGGCGGTTGCCGCTTCGGTGAGGCGCAAACGAAGCGCCTGGCGGGCATGGCTGCTGCTGATCGTCGCCGTCCTGGCGACCGGGCTGGCGATCGCGCGCGCCCGCATCGCCCAGTTCGGGATCGGGGCCGCCGGAGATTCCCGCTACCTGCTGGACTTCGCGTGGCTGGCCCCGCTGACGGTCGCGTTCGCCTTCTCCCGCGAACGTGTCCTCAGGCCGGATCGCACCGGACCCACGCGGCTCGGGCTGCCCTCGGGGCCTAGCCTCCAAGCCGCGGCGCTGGCGCTGGCGCTGGCGGCCTATGTGGCCGCGTCGGTGACCAGCGCAAGGGCGCTGCAGCGCGATTGGGCCGGGCACAGAGGCCGGGCCTGGGAGACGCAGCTGCAATCAGGGCTCGGGTCGCTGGAGCGAGCCGGACTGCGGCCCGTGGTCGCCGACGCGGTGGTGCCGCGGTTCATCATCGAGCAGCCGTTTTCACCCTACAACCGCCTCTCCTGGGTAGCTCCCCTGTACGACCCACGGGTGCGGGTCGACGGGCCGCTCGATGGGCCGCTTGTCACAATCGACGGCATGGGCGCCGTTGTTCGTGCCGCGATCGCCACGCGGCTCGTCCTCTACCGACGCGGCCGGGAGCCGGCGTCGGCCCGAGTCGGTCGGCCTGGGCCGCGCGTAGCCAGCCGGTGCGGCGCGTCAGCCCGGTGGCCGGCGAGCATCGAGCTGCCGGTACCGAAGGGGCGACTTCGGGGAGCACGCCCCCCGTACTACCTCGTGGTCGCCTACAGGGCGCGACGCGCCGCCTCACTCCCACTGTATGTCGACTCCGGTCGGGGCTTTCCAGGCGCCACCGATCGCTGGCTTGCCGTTGCGCCCGGACGGGCGTCAAGCCTCCTGTTCCTCGCCGCGCCATCGCCGCGCTACCTTCGGCTGATCACAGCACCAGGCGGGCCGTGCGTCAAACGCATCGACCTGGTGACGTTGCGTGCGAGCGGGTGAGGGATCGAGCCGCAGAGTCGGCCAGCGGACCAAAGGAGGAGTGCCGACCCACCCATCGGGAGACCGGCCTGGTCGGGACCACACACGCACTCAGCCCGATTGAGAGCGACCCAGGCGGTTGGTGAACCGCCGCATCGGTCCTGCCTTTGGCGGTAGGTTACCTCGGCTGGTACCTGAGAAGAGGACATTGAATGCGCCGACTCGGAGTTGTTGCCCTATTGGTTTTCGTGGTGGCGCTGGTCGCTGCCGCCGGGGTGAGCGCCCGCGTGCTGCGCGTCGGACGCTACAAGGGCATCGCCGGCCAGTTCACCTCGATTCAAGCGGCAATCGACGCTGCGCGGCCAGGCGACTGGATTCTCGTCGGACCCGGCGATTATCACGAGCGTGCCGACCATCGCGGTAATCCGGGACCACAGCCGGCCGCCACGCCTGGCGGGATCGTGATCGCAAAGTCGAACATCCGCCTGCGCGGCATGGATCGCAATCGGGTGGTGCTCGACGGAACCAGGCCGGGCGCGCCGACGTGCAGTTCCAGGAAGGCCGATCAAGACTTCGGCCGTGTGGGCTCGGGCGGGGCGCTCGGGCGCAATGGCGTGCTCATCTGGAAGGCGGACAACGTCTGGGTTCAGAACATGACCGCGTGCAATTTCCTCGGCGGTTCCGGCAGCGCCGGCAACGAGTTCTGGTGGAACGGTGGCGACGGGTCTGGGCAGGTCGGGGGATATGGATTCTTAGGTTCCTACCTGAACGCCACCAGCAGCTATTACGACAACGGCGATCCGTCCTCCGCGGCCCAGTACGGGATCTTTTCAAGCAACTGGAGCGGCGGTACCTGGGACCAGACCTACGCGAGCAACTTCAACGACTCTGGTTACTACATCGGCGCCTGCCGGCAGATCTGCAACCAGACGGTCAACCATGCCCACGGCGAGTTCAGCGCGCTCGGCTACTCGGGTTCTAATTCGGGCGGGCAGCTCGTGGTCAAGAACTCGGAGTTCGACCAGAACAAGGACGGGTTTGACACCAACAGCCAGAACGGCGACACCCCCCCGCCACAGAACGGTGGGTGTCCAAACAACGGCATCAGCCCGATCACCCATACCCATTCCTGCTGGGTCTTCATGGACAACTTCGTCCATGACAACAACAACCCCAACGTGCCTGCCCTCGGGTCTGCCGCGCAGGGACCGGTGGGCACGGGGATGTCGATCTCCGGCGGGCGCAATGACACGGTCATGCACAACCGCTTTGTCAACAACAATGCGTGGGGGTTCATCTTCGTCCCCTATCCGGACAACGGGCCCCCGTGCACGGGTGGCACGCAGTCGGGAGCGGCATGTCTCTATGACGGGTCCGGCAACGCGCTGGTCGACAACGTGTTCGGCCACAACGGCAGCTATGGCAACCCGACCAACGGCGACATCGCCGAGCTGACGCTCGAGCCGGGTCCGTCAGACTGCTTTCGTGGCAACACTGAGCTCGGCGGCGGACCTGTGACGAGCTCGCCGTCAGGGCTCCAGGCGTCCAAGCCGACCTGCGGAGGCAACGTACCTCCGAATGGAAACCTACCATTTATGGCTCAGGTGCTGTGTGACTCAGGAGCCGCGATTGGTCCAATCGACGGCCCGACGGCATGTGCGCTCGGGGGAACCTATCCGCGTCGTACGGCAGTCGTGATGCATCCGTTGCCCTCCGGGCTGGGATCGATGCCGCACCCCTGCGCGGGCGTCCCCGCCAACCCATGGTGCCGCCCGCATGCTTCCCATCCAGTGAAAAAGGCCACGAAGAAACCCTCCCGGCACAATCCCGGCGGCCGGGGCGGTGATCGCGGTCACGACTCACGGGCCTAGCCCAAGCACGAGTCACTTGGAAGGCGCTCGCTTCAGAAGGTTGGCAGCGCTCGCCGCCGTGCTCGCGGTTTGGGGTGGGTTACTGAGCGGCAGCCTCGCCCGAGCGGCGACGGTGACACCCTACGGGGCGCACAACTACGGTGGCCTCTGGTACAGCGTCATGCCGCCCGGAACCAATGGGCTCGTCAACTTCCTGCAGCTCAGTGCCTATGAGCTCGACCACAAGGTCAAGCCCCCCCACAACGACGATCAGAGCGCGATGTACAGCAACCTGGTCTACGCAGCACCGGGTTTGACCGACGCTCAGATCCCGCAGTACTTCACCGACGCGACGTTCGGCGTGAAGCCCGGGCAGCTCGACAGCACCCGGACGGTCACATTCGCCAACCCCGGCGTCACGATCATCCGCGATACCCGCTTCGGGATCCCCCACGTATACGGCGATACCCGTGCGGGGACGATGTTCGGCGCGGGTTATGCCGCGGCGCAGGACCGGTTGTTCTTCATGGATGTGCTTCGCCACACGGGCCGGTCGCAGTTGTCCTCGTTCGCCGGCGGTGGCAATATCGGCATGGACGAGAGCACCTTCCGAATCGACCCCTACACCGACCAGGAGCTCGCCAGCCAAGTCACGGCGCTGCCCCGGGAGTACGGCGCCGAGGGCCAGCAGGTTGAAAACGACCTAAATGGTTATGTCGCCGGCATCAACCAGTACATCAACGACGCCAAGCTCAACCCGTTGCTGATGCCGGGCGAGTACGCCGCGCTCGGACACCCGACGGGTCCCGAGCCGTGGACGGCGGCCGACGTTGTCTCCGTCGCCGACGTGATCGGCGGGATCCTCGGCAACGGCGGCGGCGACCAGCTCTCGTGGGCGAAGATTCTCCAGGCGATGCAGCGGCGCTTTGGATCCAGTGCAGGGGGGCGCGCGTACCTGGACTTTCGAAATCCCGAGGACCCCGAAGCGCCGCTGACTGCGCACACGGGGAATTTTCCCTACCAGGCCCCCCCGGCTCACCCGGCGGCCGACGCCGTCGCGCTCCCGGACGCGGGGTCTCTGGCGAGCGAGCCGACGCGGATCAGGGCTGTCGGCAGGGGAGCGAGAGACCGCGTGTCCGCCAGCGATCGGCACAGTTCGAAGGGGATCTTCGGTGTCAACTCGCTCAAACGTGCCTTCCCCCTTGGCATGTCGAATGCCCTCCTGGTCTCAGCGGCCCATACCGCATCCGGTCACCCGATCGCGGTGATGGGCCCACAGGTCGGGTACTTCGCGCCACAGGTGCTGATGCAGGAGGATCTTCATGGGCCTGGCATCGACGCCGCCGGGGCGGCCGTGACCGGCGCGAGCATGTACGTCGAGCTCGGACACGGTCAGGACTATGCGTGGAGCGCGACATCTGCCGATCAGGGAGTCACGGACATATTCGCGGTGCCGCTGTGCAATGCCGACGGCTCGCCGGCGAGCAGGAGTTCGGACGCCTATGTGCTCAACGGACGGTGCACGCCGATGGTCACAGTCACGCGCACCAACACCTGGCTCCCGAATGCGGCAGACCAGACCGCGCCGGGCTCGGAAACGCTCGTCGCTCAGCGCACCGCAAGCGGAATCGTGATCGCGCGGGCCACAGTGCGCGGCCGGCCCGTGGCGTTCACGCTCCAGCGCGCGACGTTCATGCACGAGATCGACTCGGCGCTGGGGTTCAAGGAGTTCAACGACCCCGGCTCAGTCCATGACGTGCACAGCTTCCAACAAGCCGCCAACAAGATCGGCTACACGTTCAACTGGCTCTATGCCGACGATCGCAATATCGGCTACTTCAACTCAGGCGCCAACCCAGTTCGGAACCCGAACACCGACGGGCTGTTGCCGACTCCGTCGAAGTACGAATGGAAGGGCTTCGATCCCGCCACCAACACCGCGCAGTACACGCCGTTTGCACAGCATCCGCAGGTCATTGACCAGGCCTACATCACCAGCTGGAACAACAAGGAGGCACGAGGCTACCGGGCGATCGACGGCGTCTACGGGTCGCTCTATCGCTCGCAGCTGCTCGATGATCGCATCACGGCCTCCCTCCGGGGCGGACACAAGTTGACGCTGGCGCAGCTGATCTCCGCGATGGAGGACGCGGGAACCGTTGATCTGCGCGCCGACAAGGTGCTGCCCTGGATTCTCAAGGTGATCGCTACGCGGCGCCTCACCGACCCGCGCTTGGCCAGGGCGATCGCGGAGCTGCGGTCCTGGAGCCATGACGGCGCTCACCGTCTCGACCCCAATCGCAGCGGCAGCTACCAGCACGCCGACGCGATTCGGATCCTGGATGCCTGGTGGCCGCTTCTGGTCAAGGGGGAGTTCCAGCCGGTCCTGGGGCCGGATGCCTACCACCTTCTGGCCGGACAGGTGACGATCGATAACGACCCCAACAACGGCGGGCAGCATCTGGGCTCAGCGTATGACAACGGCTGGTACAGCTTCGTGCAGAAGGACATGCGAGATCTGCTCGCGCGGGGAACCGCGCGAAGCTGTCGCCCGGTTCCCGTTCCCAAGGCCCTCCAGCGCCGGCACCGGCGCGCCCACGTGTGCCGCAGCGCCCCCAAGAAGAGACGCAGCGGACATAGGCACCACGCGCACCGACCGACCGGCTCGATCAGACCCCGTCCGCTGCGCCCCCCCTCCGTGCGCGGTGCCTACTCCCGCGTCTACTGCGGCAACGGCTCGCTCACGGCGTGCCGCGCGATGCTGCTCTCAACCTTGTCCGCGGCGATCGACAAGACCCCGCAGCAGCTGTACGCCGATGCGACCTGCGCCGATGCCGGGCGGCCGAACAACCAGGAGTGCTTTGACTCCGTCGCCTTCCGGGCCGTGGGCGTGGTATCCCAGCCACTGCTGCCCTGGATCAACCGTCCCACCTTCCAGGAGGCCGTGGAGATCACCAGCCACCGGCCGCGCTGAGGCAAGCAGTCGGTCCAGCGCTCTAGGTGCGACACGCGCTTGAGCGGGCTCCCGACCGCGGGCGATCACTGACACGGGCGGAGACGGCTAGGCCGCCGCCGGCGGAGGCTGAGCCGGGGCTACCAGCAACGAGACCGTCGGTCGTGGCCCAGGGCTGGTGATCTGCAGGCGTGCACCCTCGGCGTGAGCGAGCGACCGCGCGAGGGCCAGCCCGATTCCGTGACCCTGGCCGCTCCCGCGCCGGAACGCCTCTTCGCTGTCCGACGGGAAGCCCCGGCCCTGGTCGCTGACCTCGAGGGCGAGCGCATCGCCGGTACGCCGGACGACGACGCTCACCGCTCCCCGTCCGTGAACGTAAGCGTTCTGAACCAGGACCTCGACGATCTCCCCGAGCACGGTCGGCGAGATCGCCGCGACGGCCGGATCATCCTCGACGACAACATGGAGCGGGCGTCCATCCTTGGCCAGGGAGCCATGCCAGCGCTCCTCGAGCTCCCTGACGGCACGCCTTAGATCGGTCGTCTGCTCGCCGGCTGTCGTGCCGCGTGACGCGGCCAGCAGGGTCTCGATCGTGGTCTGGAGGCGGTCGACCTGAGCCAACGCCGCCGTCAGCTCCGCCTGGCGCTCACCCGACGCGAGCGCCGCGGTCTCGAGCTCGAGGCGCAGGGCGGCCAGCGGCGTGCGCAGCTGGTGCGACGCGTCTGCGCTGAACGTCCGCTCGCGGCTGACGAGCTCGTCGACGCGGCGCGAGCTGCTGTTCAGAGCCGTGCCGACATCGTCGATCTCCCTGATCGCGGTGGGTTCCGCGCGAGCGGCAAAATCGCCCTCGCCGACCCGGCGGGCGGCAGCGGCCAATCGTTCCAGCGGCCTCGCCAGACGCCGTCCCAGCATCAGCGCCGCGAGTACGGCCAGCGCGATCACGCCCGCGCCCAGTCCGGCCAGAGCGAGCCACGCGCGGTGGGCCCGTCGTGTCACGGCGCGTTGGCTTCGCTGCCCGCGGACCGCACCCGTGATGAGCTCGCCGCTCAGCAGCGGCACCGCCACCACGAGCTCCCGGTCTGGCGCGGTCCGGATCGGCTGCCGGGCGCGGAGGGCGTTGCGGGTGGGCTGGTCGGCGACGGGCGGTCCGGACCCGGCGATCCGGGAGCCGGCATTCGAGTAGATACCGATCTCGCCGGTGAACCGCGGGAGCTCGAGCTGGTCCCGCCGGCCGTGGCTCAGATCAATTCCGCGGGTCGCCGCATCGGTGTCGCGCTGTAGGCGCAGGAGTTCCTCATCGCGGTAGCTGCGCTCCAGCACTACGGCGAGAGGCAGAGCGAACAGCAGCACCGCGCCGCCGGCGACGGCAGTGATGGCGAGGACGAGCCGGCGCTTCATCTCAAATCGAAGCGGTAGCCGACGCCGCGCAGTGTCGCGATCGCGTCGGGCCCGAGCTTGTTGCGCAGCGACAGCACGTGCGTGTCCAGGGTTTTAGTCGATCCGAGCCAGCTGGTCTCCCACACCGACTCCATGATCCGAGCGCGCGTCAGCGCAACGCCGGGGTTCGTCGCGAACAGGGTCAGCAGGTCGAACTCCTTCGGGCGCATCGGAAGTTCCCGATCGCCCAGCCAGACGCGCCGAGCCGACCTCTCGATACGGAGCTCCCCGAGCTCCAGTGGCAGGTCATCGGCGGACTCCAGGGCCGAGGCGCGTCGCAGATGCGAGCGAATCCGCGCGAGCAGCTCGGAGAGCCGGAACGGCTTGACCAGATAGTCGTCCGCGCCGGCATCGAGGCCGGCGACGATGTCGAGTTCGTGGTCGCGCGCGGTCAGGATGAGGATCGCCAGGTCGGGTCGGGCCGCTCGCAGCCGACGGCAGACGTCCATCCCGTCGACATCGGGAAGCCCGAGGTCCAGGATCACCAGCCCGACCTGCGGCCCGGCCGCGCGCACAGCGCCCGACCCGCGGGCGAGTCGGCGGACGATGTAGCCCTGTCCTTCCAGCACGCGGATCAACCCGGCGGCGATCGCGTCGTCGTCCTCCACGACCAGGATCGTCTGCTCATCCATGCGCGGACCGTAGCGCGGGCTTCGGTTTTGACCTGGCGCTGACCTGCGCGCACCCGCGCGTTACCGGGGACTGCCTAGCTTGCGAACGATGAGCCAACGACTCGACGGAGGCCCCATGCTCAAGCTCCCTGCCCTGATCACCGTGGCGATCGCGATGACCGTCGCGGGCTGCGGCTCGTCTTCGAGCTCCAGTGCCGGAGGATCCGGCGCCACGACCGGGGCGAGCGCGACGACTACGAGCTCGTCGACCAGTGGGGTCAACCCGAACCAGCGCGAGACACTGCCGCCTGGTGACATCCCCGACACGGTCGCGTACGTGCCCTACGCCGCGTCTGGACTAGGGCTGAACGTAAGCGTTCCTGAAGGCTGGTCCCGCTCGAATGCCGCGGGCGCGGTCAAGTTCACCGACAAGCTGAACGAGGTCCAGGTGTTCACCCTTCCAGCGGGCGGCTCGGTCACGCCCGCCTCGGCCAAGAGCGCTGAGGTGCCAAAGATCGCCGCCGCAACCAAGGGATTCAAGCTGCAGACGATCAGCACCGTGTCGCGGCCGGCCGGACCGGCCGTTCGCATCACCTACCTCGGTGACTCGCAGCCAGACGCGGTCACCGGCAAGGTCGGCACGCTGGCCTTCGAGCGCTATGACTTCTCCCACAAGGGCAAAGAGGTCGTGCTGCTGCTCTCCTCGCCCAATGGATCGGACAACGTCGATCCGTGGCGGAAGGTCACCAGCTCGCTCAGGTTCACGCGATGAGCGCCGTGCTCGAGGCGCACAGCCTCTACCGCTTCTTTCACGCCGGCGACGACGAGACGCTCGCGCTGCAAGGAGTCTCGCTTGAGGTTCAATCCGGAGAGCTGATCGCGGTCACCGGGCCCTCAGGCTCCGGCAAGTCCACGCTGCTCGCCTGTCTGGCCGGCCTTGACGAGCCCGACGGAGGCAGCGTGAGCATCGACGGCACGCGCATCTCACGTCGCCCCGAGGAGGAGCGGGCCCGGATTCGCGGAGCGCGGATCGGGATGCTGTTCCAGCAGGCGAACCTGGTCGGCCATCTTTCCGTGGCCGACAACATCGCGCTGGCCCAGCAGATGAGCGACGGCTCATCGGGGCCTGAATGGCGCAGCCAGGTGATGGAACGCTGCGGCATCGAGCACCGGGCCTCCGCCCGCCCCTCGCAGCTCTCCGGCGG
>CAXMLR010000425.1:0-1940 GCA_964194275.1 uncultured Solirubrobacterales bacterium | reverse complement strand
AAATTTCTACGACGTCTCGGACAACCTCGCAGCGCGAGGCGGCGCACCCAGCGACATAAGCAGCGCTCGCGTACGCGCCGCCGGTGCCTGGACGAGCGTTGCCCGCTCAAGAGACGACGAGCAGCCCTTTGGGCGTGAGCTCGAACTCCGCCTCGCGCGCCTCGCCGATGTAATCGCCGTCCACCTGCAGCGGCAGCGGCCGATCGTCGAGCGAGTGCACCCGGAGCGCGGTGAGCTCGCTGAACGGGTGAACGCGACGATGGCGGACGAGCCGAGCCCGCTTTGACAGCGCCCGCCAGGTGATGGTGGGAACGTCGATCGGGCTCGCCCGCGTCAGCACCACCCCGGCCAGATCGCCACTGTCGAGGCTCGCGCCCTCGCCGAAGTCGACGCGCCGGTCGCCGAAGTATGTGTACGGAGCGGCGTTCTGAACGATTGCCGTGACGCCCTGGACCGGTTCGGCGCCGAGGTCTGCCTCGAGGCGGGGAGGGCGGATCAGGTAGTGCCGGTTGAGTGTCCGGACCCCGGTCCAGGTGTAGTAGTACTCGCCGAGCCGGGCCTTCAGGCGTGGGTGCGCGTCGACGCGCCGGACGACACTGGCGTCGAGTCCCACGCCGGCCGAGAACACGAAGCGGCGCTCGTTGACGCGCCCAACATCGACCCAGCGCGGGCGCCAGTCGTCCGCCATCCGCAGCAGGTGCTCGGTCGCGTCGACGACGTCGGTGGGAATCCCGAGCAGCCGGCAGTAGACGTTTGTGCGTCCGCCGGGCAGGCAGCTGAGCGGCGTCTGTGAGCCGGCCAGACCGTTGGCCGCTTCGTTGACGGTGCCGTCGCCGCCGAACGCGACGACCACGTCGTAGCCCTCGGTGGCCGCCTCGCGGCACAGTTCAGTGGCGTGATCTCGCGACTCGGTATCGACCGCGTCGACCTCGTAGCTGCCGCGGAGCGCGTAGACGACAAGGTTCTTCAGCCGGTCGGAGACCGTCGTCGCATAGGGGTTGACGATCACCAGCATCCGCTTGCTCGGGGCGCTCGCGTCGGCCCTCAGGGCAGCCTCGAGGCGCTGGATCGGATCGATGGACGTGGCGGTCATCCGAGATCGTGAACACCGCCCCTCCCGCCTTGTTACGCCCGGCACTTGTCAATTCGTGCCCGAAACCCCTTGGCGTCCTGTCCGCGCTGTGGTTATACTTCTGGCCACATAGCAGTACGCAGTACGCATCCAGAGGGGTGGAGGGATATGGCCCTTAGAAACCCCGGCAACCTCCCGAAAGGGCACGGTGCCAATTCCATCAGGCTCCAACAACTAGCCTGGGAGATGTGGAAAAGGGCGGTTTCTCGACCTCCGGACCCACAGACCCCGGCGGAGGTTTTTGAGATATGCCGCCAGAGTCTCTACGTTGCAGGGAATGCAGGACAACCTATCCGCTCGATGCTAGCTACGTCTGTGAGCGGTGCTTCGGGCCGCTTGAGGTAGCCTATGCCTCTCGTCGCGACGCTGATCCGGACGAGCTGCGCCGCCGGATTCAGGCCGGACCACACTCGATCTGGCGCTACGGCGACTTCCTGCCCGTAACCGCGCCGCCGCGAGCGTCGCTGCCCGCGGGGTGGACTCCGCTGCTGCGGGCCGATCGCCTAGCCGACCTACTCGGTCTGCGGGAGGTGTGGATCAAGAACGATGCCGCCAATCCGACCCACTCTTTCAAGGACAGGGTCGTCGCGGTGGCGCTGGCGCGGGCCCGGGAGCTGGGCTTTGAGACGATCGCCTGCGCCTCCACCGGAAATCTCGCCAACGCGGTCGCGGCTCACGCGGCGGCGGCGGGTCTCGAGTCCTACGTCTTCATTCCCTCTGACCTCGAGGAGCAGAAGATCCTGGCCACCGGTGTGTACGGCACGAATCTCGTCGCCGTGCGGGGCAACTACGACGACGTCAACCGGCT
>CAXMLR010000424.1:0-2427 GCA_964194275.1 uncultured Solirubrobacterales bacterium | reverse complement strand
CGAAACACAGCGAATCGGACAGAACCAGGCGCCTTCGTGAGCCCGTAGCCGGGAAGGTCGGGCGCGACCGTGTCGAAACCCTGACGGCGTGCCAGTACCGCAACCGGCGCCATGATCCGCCCGTAGGCGCCCGCCCCATGGAGCACGATCACTTTCAACGGCGCGCCCGGCGTACGCATCCGGTCGATGTGCACATCAAGTCCGCGCCAGCTCCACCACTCCTCGGTCGGCATCGCCGCAGCGCCGCAACGTAACTCCTCGGGAAAGTACCGCTGATAGCGCTCCCACATCGGGAAGTCGTCGTAGCTCACACGCGGGCATCCCTGGGCATGTCATCCCATCCCAGCACAACCGCGATGTTCGCGCGTCGCGGCCTGCGGCACTGTCCTGTGGGCGGCTACTGGGTCCAACCCAAACGTTTGACCGGCATTGACGTATGCGGCGACTCGGTGTTTACGTTCGAGGGCGGCGCCTCGCCGGTCGCGGTCGGTGCCGTTGCAGTGGGGTGATTTAGTTGGCGAGGGCCCGCACGGCGGTGTCCCAGTTGGGTAGTCGATGGCTCGCGTTCGATCATCTCCCGGCGTGCGTCGGCGCAGAGGGCTCGGTCAGGTCAGCCCGCGCGCACCGTCGCGCCGCCGAGCCCTCGCTTCGCCGATCCCGCTGGACGCGCCGGTGACCAGCGCGACGATCGGAGCTAGAGGGGCGGCGGCCACGGTGAGCCAGCCCATCCTGACCACCGCCCCCTGAGCGTTCCGGCTACTTGTGGTGGTGCTTCTTGGGGTGGTGCTTGTTGTGGTGAGGGGTCTTGTGGTGCGTGCAGACCGTTCCCCCGTACCCGTCGGAATGGCAGCTCGCGCTTGCCGCGGACCCCATCAACAGGGCCACGCAGATCGCGATCGACGTCGCCATCATGGCCGCGGCGACAAGAGCCCGCGGCTTTCGTACGGCGGTCAGCCAGCCTGAGCGAAGCAACATCCTTCCTCCTTTGTTGGTTTGGACTCGGCGAGGTCCCCATCAGCAACGCTCTGCAAGCGTCCACGAGCGGGTACTCACCAAGATGTGAAAACCGGGCGGCAGCTTCAGCGACTCTGGCGGCAGAACGTTCCCGGGGATGAACCCGTCGTCGTTGGCCAGGGTGGTGACCGGGCTCGTCACGAGCAGACCGCCGCGGCTCAGGTTTGGATGCACGACCCGTATCTGCGATGGCCGCACGCCGAGCCAGTAACTGAGCATCGGAGACACCCGGTAGGTCGGGATCTGGATCCCGCCGCAGCGCTTCAGCCACCCGCCGGCATTGGCCTTGTTGGCGACCGTCCGCAGGTCATCCTGCAGCACGCGGCGTGAGGAGGCCGCGGCCAATACCTGCGAGAGGTTGCTGTGGGTTGCAGGGATTGAGCTGACCATTACGATTGCCGCGGCGGCAGCCCCCACGGCTGCCAGGCGTCTTGGCAGCGAGCCCGCCGGCAATAGTCGCCAGCCCGACAGCGACGCTCCGGCGAACAGAGCGCTGATCGCGGCTGGCACGATCAGGTACCGAGTCAGGAGCGGAAGGCCCTCGAGGCCGATCACCAGGAAGCTGGCCATCCCGGCCAGGAATATGACCGCGGGTAGCCGTGCCCGCTCGTATAGGAACCACGTGGCCGCGACGCACGCTGGGAGACTGCACCAGACCACAGCTGAGCCCAGTACGATCGCCAGGTACCCGGGAACTTGGCTTATCGCCGACCCCACGCCAAGGGGGCGTTCGAAGTGGATAGCCAAGTTCTGGGTTCGTTGCAGCGAGTACAGGGGATCACCGGTGATCGCGAGATCCATGATCAGCCAGAGCACAGGCGCAAGCGCAACCATCGGCGCCAGCCGCAGACCCGCGCCACGGGGCTCCACTCGCCAGCGCCAGACGACGTAGCCAGCCGACAGCAACCACGCCTCGGGACGCAGCAGACCCGCGAGCACCAGCAACCCGAGGACGGCCCGCGGACGCCGGCGCTCGCCGAGCTCGACGGCCAGGGCACCGAGCACGAAGGCAAGGAACGGGATGTCGAGCGAGCCCTGCAGCGTCTCCGCAACGAGCAGCGGACGCGTGAGCAGGATCGCTGCGCACGCTCCGCCGGCGATCGCGCCGAAACTGCGAGTGCCTGCCACGAAGGCGGCGTACCCGAGGGCCGCGAACGACACGAATGAGAGAGCGAGCAGCAGCGTGT
Source organism: uncultured Solirubrobacterales bacterium (assembly GCA_964194275.1). Taxonomy (GTDB): domain Bacteria; phylum Actinomycetota; class Thermoleophilia; order Solirubrobacterales; family Solirubrobacteraceae; genus Palsa-465. The sequence continues at coordinate 226 of CAXMLR010000424.1, read as the reverse complement.
ACGCGTGAGTCCCGGCAAGAGAGGCGAGGGCACCCACCAGATTCGACAGGGGATGCGGCGTGGGAGCTATATGCGCCAGGAAGTCCGGCCGCTGCAGCTGCAGGAGCTCGCGACCCCAGACCAGCGCGTAAGCCGGGTCATAGCCGATGTTGCCCGGTTGATAGATCAGCGCCTGGACCGAAGCCAGCGACGCGACCACCCATACACCGCGACCGCGCAACGCCAC
>CAXMLR010000423.1:0-3435 GCA_964194275.1 uncultured Solirubrobacterales bacterium | reverse complement strand
CCGCTGACCTCGGGTCGCTGCGGCGGGGAGGTGAGGGCGTCGGCCACGACCGCGGCGAGGTGCTCGTGGATCGCCACGCAGGCATCGTGCAGTTGCTGATCGGCGTTACGACGGCGGTCACGGTCGCTGCGCCGACGCTGCATGTAGTCAGTGCCGGAATCTCCCGACCCTCCGCCCGGTCCTCGCTGGCTCCCTGGCGGATCCGTGAATGCCTTGACGCCCCATTCGCTCTTGCCGTCGAGGTGGACGAGCGCTGCTTCCAGCGCCGGTGCTTCGCGGGCGAGCATCTCCGTCACCCCGGCGTCGCTGCGGTAGACCGAGCACAGCCGCATCGGGATCAGCGTGGCGTGCCGGCCGATCGTCTCCAGCGTGAGCTCGTGCGCCCGTGCGGTTCGCTCGAGCCAGTCCATGTCGGCCAGCCGCTCCCGGAGCCGATCTTCACCGAAGTCTGAGAGTGGGACCGGGCTGACCACTGCGGCTAGCCGCTCGTGGCGGATCAGGGTGGGGGCCTGGGCGGGGTCGATCGACGGGAGACCGGGGGGCAGGGGCGTGTCGGCGGGAACGACGCAGTAGATGTAGACGCCGGTAGCTGTCGGGCTCGGCTCCGGTTCTGGACTCGGCCCCGGTTCTCGTTGTGGCGGACGCTCTCTTTGCGGTGCCTGCCCTGGGCCCGCGCCGGCCTCGGTGGAGCTGCCGATCACGCGGTAGGCGCGGTCGAGCATCGCCTCGGTGAACGCGTCGGCGAGCTGGGCACGCACGCGCGCCCGCGCCTCCTGACGAGCCTCGGCAATCAGCTCGATGACACCCTCGGCGGCGAGCTCCTGCAGGGCGGCTTGGAGATGGCGATCAGCTGGCATCGCTGCCATTCGGCCGCGCCTCGATCAGGCGCTCGAGCCGGTTCACGCGCTCTTTCAGCTCGCGGTTCTCGCCCGCGAGTGCTTGGGCGTCCCGGGAAAGGTGGGGATCAGACTCCCACCAGTTGATCCCCATCTCCCGCGCCCGGTCCACTGATGCGACGAGCAGCCGCAACTTGATCGTCAGCAACTCGATATCGAGCAGGTTGATCTGAATGTCACCCGCGATCACGATGCCTTTGTCAAGCACGCGCTCGAGGATGTCGGCAAGATTCGCCGGACCTGCGGCGCGCGGAGCCAGGTCCGCGCGGTAGGTTTGCGGCAGGCGGTTGGCGGGTCCTGCGTCTAGGCCGCCCATGTCAGTCCTCGTCCGCTTGGCTTCGGTTGTAGCGTCGGCGCCGCCGGTAGCCGATCAGCCCGCCGTCCGGGTCGAGCTGGACCGCGTAGGCCCCGAGCACGTCAGTCGAACGGGGAATTCGCTCGAGCTCGATCACCTGCACGGTGACCAGCCAGCCATCGTCATCACCGTCGATCCGCTCGACGCCCAGCACCGACTCGACCGGGCGCCCGAGCAGGGCAGGGAACTCGTCACGCACGCTCTCGACCGCCCCGCGGGCCGAAAGTCGCTTTTCCTTGGCGCCGTTACGGCGGTTATTCCCTCGCTGTTCAGCCATCCGCTCTCTCCTCTCCCTCCGCTGCAAGCACTTGCGCGACGGCGAGGCGCTCGAACAGCTCGTCCTCCATGCGGCGCTGCTCCTCCTCGCCGATCTTGCCGTCCTCGGCATCAGTCCGGCCGATCTCATCGACGGCCGCGTCGAACTCCGCCATCCGGTCTCGCTCCACGAGGAACGAGGCGTTGACGACGATTCTCTCGTTGTTGGGTTCACCGACCTGAATGGCCAGCGCGAGTGGGGTCAGGGCTTCCAGGATCTGACCCGCATCAGCGGCCCGCTTGCGCTCGACGGCCTTGGCGACCATCTCACCCAGCTCGATTCGCCCGTAGTAGGTTGCGTCCTCGGGAGCACCGCGCAACGAGCGGCGCAGACGCGCAATGTCTTGGTCCTCATCAACCACCGCGCGCATCAGGGCCGGCTCGTCGTAGACGGCCCGGAGTCGCAGCTCGACCTTCCCGGTCATCTCGCTCAGCTGCTCCTTGAGTTCGTCGAGGTGGGCGTCGAGCAGGTCGCTCTTGACCGCCGGCTCGCCGGCCATGACGACGCCGAAGCGCATCGGCAGCACGGTGCCGTGTTGCAGTGCCTCCTCGAGCACGCGGGCGTGAGCGGTCATCTCCTCACGCCCGAGCCTGAGCTCCTCGTCGCTGAGCTCGCTGACCAACGCGGCAATGCCGTCGCTGGTCACCTCGTGTAGCGGGGCGCCCCCGATACCGGGGATCTGCGGCAGCTCGTCGCCGGCGCTGAGGACGCCGTAGACGTATGTCGCCTGTTCTGCTGCGGCGCTCATGAGCTAGAGCGTCCCCGGGTCGAGGCACGTGCGCGAGAGCCCGAGCCGGATCCGCTGCCACTGCCGCTGCTCGCGCGGGAGGACCGACGGCTGCTGCCGCTGCTCTCCTCTTCGTCCTCGTCTCCGCCGAACAGCTTCTCCTTGGCACCTTCGAGCACGCCCTTGGTCTTGCTCGCGGCACCGTCTTCGGTGATGTTCTCCATGATCTCCGGGAGACCCTGGCCGCCGCTCTCGGTGAGGTCGAGCCGGTTGACCGCCTCGGCGAAGCGCAGGTAGGTGTCGACACTCGCGATGACGATCCGGGCGTCCACCGTGAGCAGCTCGATCCCGACCAGCGAGACGCGCAGGAAGACGTCGATGACGAGTCCCTTATCGAGCAGCAGGTCAAGGATTTCGTACAGGCCGGCTGAGCTGGAGCGCTGGACGTATCCGCCTCCGCCGCCGCCTCGTTGCATTGACGTAGCTGACATGTCTGTCTGCCTCCGTTCACGTAGTGGACGCGCCGCCGGTTAGGCGGCTTCGTCCTGTTCGTCCGTGTCGTCTTCTTGCCGTTCGTCCTCGGGGGCGTCGTCTCCGGTATCCGGGTCCTCGGCCTCCGGTGCCTCTTCTTCGTCCCCTGTTTCGTAGAGGTCCGGATTGATCAGCTCCAGGCGGGCCTTGAGGCGACGTAGGTCCTTTTCCGCTTTCTTGTCCGCGAGGTGCACGGTCAGCTCGAACGTCTCCGCGAGGCTCGTGGGGATGACGTCGAGGGTCAGCTCGATCCTCGTGAGCCGCTCGCTCAGGTCGTGGAAGGTGGCGAGGCCGGCGCAGTCAGAGCCCTCGTGCGACTGCCACGCGAAGCTCTGCTGCTCACGCTCATCGATCACTTCCGCGGACCAGTCGGTGGGGCGCGGACCGGAGGTGCGCCCGAGTAGCTCGTCGCCGTCGCGTTCGATCTCGACGACGGTGTGAACTCCTTCGGGTAGATGCTCAAGCGCCATCCACTCCTCCCAGGCGACTCTGATCGGGACCGCGATGTCGACATGGCGCTGGATCGGGAGCCGTTTGTGCGCTGTCTTCTCCGCTGCCTCGTGGCTGGTTGCCGCGGCCCGGTCGGCAGCGGGCCTGTCTCTTATACACA
>CAXMLR010000422.1:0-1935 GCA_964194275.1 uncultured Solirubrobacterales bacterium | reverse complement strand
AAGTTCCACGACGATCCGGACATCCTCCACGGTGGTCCGCGCCTTCGTACAGGAAGGCACGTATTACTCGGAGGCGGATTCGGAGGGAAAGGACGCGCGTGAGCCGATGAACTCACAGTCCTACATGGCGCACGTCGCGGCCCGAGCGATCATCCTGATCGAGGCCGACGACCCGGTCATCGGCCTGATGGCCTTCTTGGCGGTCGGCATGTCGGAAGTCTCCTCCTGCATGATCGGCTCGACGGTGACGCCCGGCTACCACGTCGAGAAGGGCGAGGAGCTCGGCTGCTTCCAGTACGGCGGCTCGACTCACTGCCTCGTGTTCCGCCCAGGCGCAATCGCCGAGTTCACGCTCGCCGCCATCCCCCAGCCGCACGACCCGCAGGCGCCGCTCATGCTCGTACGCTCAAAGCTCGCCACCGCCAACACCAGAGCCGCAATAGCAGAACCACAAGAGGACCGCTGACCTACCGGCAGGTTGTCCCGCTGCGCCGCAGCCGCGAGATCTCGCATGCCGCCGTGAGGACGTCCGGCACTCACCCTCAGGTGGCGACAATACGGGGTGGTGTGGCCAGCGGCGGGGACCCCGAGGGTTGGCTGTCGGAACCAATCGCGACCCTCGGGTAGATTCGCTGGACTACGGGATCCGGAGCTGCATCCTGACTTCCTTCACTGGCGCACAGGCGGCGAGCATCCTCGATCGGGGGCAGGAGCTTGCGGTTGCTGCTGGATTGATCGACGGCGCCCGGCGCGGGCACGGATCCGTGCTCCTGGTGGAGGGCGCGGCCGGGATTGGCAAGACACGGCTGTTGCGCGAGATCCGCGGTCTGGGCGCTGCCGCCGGCCTGGAGGTGCTCGCCGGGCGTGGCTCGGAGCTCGAGCGGCGATATGCGTTCGGGATCATCCGCCAGGCGGTGGAGCCAGTGTCGGAGGGGATCGCGCCAGCTGAGCGCGAGCGACTGCTGGGCGGCGTCGTGCGCCCAGGTGTCGCCGCGATCAGCGGCGCGCCGGTGGCTCAGGGCGATCTTCGGCCGGAGTCGCTCGCCGTGTTGAACGGCCTGTTCTGGCTGCTAGTTCGCGTGGCTGAGCGATCTGGCGGCCAGGGGGTGATGCTGGCGGTTGATGATCTGCACTGGGCTGATGAGGGCAGCCTGGAGCTGCTTTCGTTCTTGGTCGGGCGAGTGGAGTCGGTGCCGCTGCTGGTTGTCGCGACGGCAAGGCCACGGACGGACGAGGCGGCGGATGCGCGCTTGGCGCTATTCGCCGGTGAGGCCGGTGTAACCGTTCTCAGGCCGCGGGCGCTCGGCGAGGGAGCGGTTCGCGCGCTTGTGGCTGAACATCTTGGGGTCGATCCCCACCCGGAGTTCGCGCGGGCGTGCCTGGCGGTAAGCGGCGGCAACCCCTTCCTGCTGGCCGAGCTGTTGCGAGCCGTGGCAGAGCAGGGGATCGAGCCGAGCTCGGGCAATACGGCCAGGGTCGCATCGCTCAGCCCGGAGAATGTCTCGCGGTCGGTCGCGGGGCGCCTGGCCCGGCTCGGTGAGCCTGCGACGGCGCTGGCGGGTGCCCTGGCGGTGCTGGGCGGGACCTCCACGACGGCTCTCGCGGCGAAGCTCGCCGGCCTTGACGAGCGCTCGGCGGCTGAGGCCGCGGGTGGACTTGTCCGGTCGGGGTTACTCGCCCCAGAGGTCCCGCTGTCGTTCGCCCATCCGCTGCTGCGCACTGCGGTCGAGTCCGAGCTTTCACCGGCCACGCGGGCCGTGCTTCACTCTCAGGCCGCCGAGTTGCTGACAGCGACCGGCGCGAGCGCAGAGCGGGTCGCATTGCATCTGCTTGAGACCGAGCCGAGCGGCGACGCGCGCGCTGCGCGGCTCTTGGCTGAGGCGGGCCGCGCCGCAGCCCGGCGCGGTGCTCCGGAGACGGCCGCCCGGTTGTTGC
>CAXMLR010000421.1:0-3251 GCA_964194275.1 uncultured Solirubrobacterales bacterium | reverse complement strand
GATGCACAGACGCTGCTGCTGCCCCCCGGAAAGTCCGATGCCGGGCTCCTCGAGACGGTTCTTGACCTCGCCCCACAGTCCCACCGCGCGCAGCGCCTTGTGCACGCGCTCGCGCAGGTTCTCGCTGCGGGCGCCGGTCAGCTTCAACCCGGCGGCGACGTTGTCGAAGATCGACATGGTGGGAAACGGGTTCGGCTTCTGGAACACCATGCCGATCAGGCGACGCACGGAAGTCACGTCGACGCCCTCGCCGTAGACATCGAGTTCGTCGAGCCGGACGCTGCCCTCTGTCCGGGCCCCCGGGATCTCTTCGTGCATCCGGTTGATGCAGCGGACCATCGTCGACTTTCCGCACCCCGAGGGGCCGATGATCGCCGTCACCTCGTTGGCCGGGAACTCGATGCTCATGCCCTTGACGGCGTGGTTCTCGCCGTAGTAGGCGTGCAGGTCCTGCAGGACGACGTTGTGAGCACCCGCCCGCGGCGAGGTACTACCGGCAGCTGAGGCCTCGGACTGCGCTGACGGGCCGGCAGGACGATCGGAGGTTGACACGGTTAGGTCCTCGGTGTGGGTGTCGGGAGGGATCATGCCAGGCGGCTCCTTCGAGAGGCGGCTCGGGCTACGAGGTTCAGTATCAGGATCAGCGCGACGAGCGTCAGGGCAGAACCCCACGCGCGCTGGACGAACACGTTCTGAGATTGGCCGAGGTCGCTGAAGATCTGGCCGGGGAGCGAGTTCATCGGCGCGCCCAGGTTGCCGGTCAGGACATGTCCCGCTCCGATGGTGAAGAGCAGCGGTGCCGTCTCCCCGGCTCCGCGGGCGATGGCCAGCAGCGAGCCGGTAACCAGCCCCGAGCCGGCGGTCGGCAGTACGACCGTCGTGATCACCCGCCACCGAGGGGCTCCCAGCGCGAGCGCGGCCTCGCGCAAGCTCGAAGGCACGAGCGACAGCACGACCTCGGCTGCGCGGATGACGATCGGGAGCATCAGCAGCGCCAGGGCGAGCGCCCCCTTCCATCCGACCGCGCCTCCTCCCACGTGACTGACCACGAGGACGATGTAGATGAACAGGCCGAACACGATCGACGGCACGCCGGTCATGACGTCAACGAAATAGCGAACCAGGTTCGCAAATCGGGACTCTTTACCGTACTCGTTGAGGTACAGGGCGACGCCGATCCCCAACGGAATCGAGATCACCGTCGCGAGTCCGACGATCTCGACCGAGCCGAGGATCGCGCTCCGAATCCCGCCGATGTCGCACGGCGGCGGTGGCGGACCACCGGGGACCTGCGGGAAGCATTGGTTGCCGTTCGGATCGCTGGTGAAGAAATGACCGCTGATCCCGCCGAAACCCTTGTGGATCAAGTAGTAGAGGATCAGAACGAGCGGGACGAGCGCGATCGCGGTCGCGGCCCCAAGCAGGCCGCGCATCATCCGGTCGGTGCGCCGCCGGCGGGCGCTGATCTGGGGAATCCTGGTCACGACGAGGCACCCTGAGGCTCGATCCCGGTGGCGCCCGGCAGCGCGTCACCAGTCGGCCGCCGCCACGAGCGGCCGCCGCCGCGCCGGGACATGTCCCCGGAGCGCACCACGTACCGACGCGCGAGGAGGTTCACCAGCAGCGTCAGCACGAACAGGATCAGGCCCGCGGCGAACAGCGTCGACTTGTAGAGCGGCGTGCTCTCGGCCTCGCCGAACTGAAGCGCGATCACGCCGGCCAGCGACTGACCCTGCTCGAAGATGGAGTGGCCGATCGTGGTCGACCCGCCGATCACGTAGGCGACGGCGATCGTCTCGCCGATCGCCCGTCCGAGGCCGAGCATCGCGGCCCCGGTGATCCCGGCCCGCGAATAGGGAAGGATTGCCATCCGGATCATCTCCCAGCGCGTGGCACCAAGGGCCAGCGCACTCTCCTTGTGCTCGGAGGGAACGGTGGCGATCACCTCCCGGGAGACCGCGGAGACGATCGGGAGGATCATGATGGCCAGGATCAAGCCGGCGATGAAATAGCTCGGGCCGGCGACCGGGCCCGCCCAGAACGGCAGGAAGGAGAGAGTGTCCGCAAACCACTGCTGGACGCCCCTCAGCTTGGGTGCCAGGACAATGAAGCCCCACAGCCCGTACACGACCGACGGGACTGCAGCCAGGAGATCCAGCAGCAGCGACAGGGGGGCGCGAGCTCGGCGCGGGCACAGCTCGGTCAGGTACAGCGCCGTGGCGACCGCCACCGGTACCCCGATGACCATCGCGATGCCCGCGGTCAGCAGCGTGCCCAGGATCATCGGCCACGCGCCGAAGGTGCACCCGGAGCCGGCGGCGCAGGCGGCGCCCTGCTGCAGCTGCGAGGTGTCCCAGTTGTTGTGAAGCAGGAAGCTGAACACGCCGACCTGGCTGAACGCCGAGGACGACTGGGCGATCAGGGTGACGAAGAACGCCGCCAGCAGCACAAGGACGCCGACGGCGACGGCCGCCAGCCCGAACCGCAGGACCTGGTCAGGCAGCCGACTGACCGGCGACCGCTCGAGCACCGAGCGGCCGCCGCCAGCCGGAATGGAGTGAGCCTCCACAGGCCGTATCTACTGCAGCGGCGCGCCGTTGCAGGTCAGTGTCTTCAGCTGCGCCTGATCCTTGGCCAGCAGCGCCGGGGGCAGCGAGGCGTATGAGAGCTGCTGCTCGATGCCCTGACCAGCCCCGAGTCCGTAGGCGATGAACTTCTTCAGGCCCTTGGCGACCGACGCACTGGTCCCAGCCTTGCACGGATCCTTGTAGACGATCAGGAACGTCTGGGAGACGACCGGATACGCCGCCGCGTTGGGTGAGTTGATGGTTGAGATCGTCAGGTCCGGCGGGATCTTAATCCCCTCGGCGGCAGCCGAGGTCGCGGGCAGCGTCGGGGAGACGAACTTGCCGGAGCGGTTCTTCACCGCGGCATAGGTGAAGCCGTTCTGCAGCGCATAGGACTGCTCAACGTAGCCGACCGCGCCGGGCGTCTGCTTGATCGCAGCGGCCACACCGGAGTTCTTCGGTGCGCCCGTGCCGGTCGGCCATTTCACGGTCTTGTCAGGCTTGCCGGCCACGGCGGTCCAAGCCGGACTGTAGTCCGACAGGAACGTGGTAAAGCCCTTCGTCGTACCGGAGGAATCGGAGCGGTGGACAACGGTGATGGCTGTGCTCGGCAGGCTGATGCCGGCATTGAGCGCCGTGATCTCCGGATCGCTCCACTTCTTGACCTTGCCGAGAAAGATGTCA
>CAXMLR010000420.1:0-4462 GCA_964194275.1 uncultured Solirubrobacterales bacterium | reverse complement strand
GGTCGCGGGTTCGAATCCCGCCCCCGCTATTAGAAAAGCCCTCGAAATGAGGGCTTTTTCTTTGCCCTGAGTGCTTCGATTTCAGAAACGGGTACCAAACGGGTACCAAGATCTGCATTAGTATCGGGGTCCGTGAGCAGGCCGTCAGGCTTCGTTTTCAGGCTCGAGAAGACCCGCGGTGCGTCCTGGTGGGCCAAGTACCGGCTGCCTGACGGCACGCAGGTCAAGCGGAAGATCGGGCCGGTTTGGGCGGGGCGTGGGCGACCCGCGGAGGGCCACTTTACGAAGCGGCTGGCCGAGGACTGGCTGCATGATCGGCTGGAGGAGCTCCGGCGGGAGCCAGCGCCTGCTGCTGCCGCTGCTGGTTCCGCTCCCGCCGCGTCGACGACCGTGACCTTTGGCGAGGCCGCCGCGGAATACCTGCGCTTCTCGGAGCAGGACCGCGGCTGCAAGCCCTCGACGATCCGCAACTACCGCAACGCAATCAACGTCCATCTGCTGCCGGTATTCGGCGATATGGCTCTCGAGGACATCACCGTCCAGGAGATCGAGCGCTGGCGAGCAGGCATGTCGAGCGTCCGGCAGCAGCGCGCGCTCTCGAACAAGACCAAGAACAACCTGCTCGTTTTGATGCACGCGATCTTCAGGCGCGCGGTCAAGCTCTACGGTCTGTCGGCGAACCCGGTCGCGAGCGTCGATCGCTTCCGGGTGCGCAGCAGCGGCGACATCCAGGTGTTCTCGCCGGAGGAGGTCTGGGCGCTCGTCCGAGCCGCCCGGTCCGAGGCCGATGCGGCGATCTTCCTGACGGCCGCGTTCACTGGCCTGCGGCGTGGCGAGCCGCTCGGCCTGCGCTGGCGGGACGTCGACTTCACCGGCTCGACGATCAGGGTGCGCGCGAGCTACGCCGCGGGCCATTTGACGACCCCGAAGTCGGGGAAGGTGCGCGCCGTGCCCATGGCGCCGGACGTCGCGAGCGCGCTAGCCCGGCTCAATGACCGAGACCGGTACACCGGTGATGACGACTTCGTGTTCGCCGGCGAAGCTGGGCTGCCGCTCGACGGCGACGCTCTCAGCAGTCGGTACCGGGACGCGTTGACGAGGGCGGGCCTACGACCCCTGCGGTTCCATGACTTGAGGCACACTTTCGGAACGCGGATGATCGCGAAGGCCGACATTCGGCGGGTGCAAGAGTGGATGGGGCACGCCGACATCCAGACGACGATGAAGTACCTCCACTACGTACCTCGCACCGAGGATGCCGAACTCGTCGCCGACGCCTTCCGCGGCTCGGACGCTCGCCGAGCACTCGCTCGACACACGGAGTAGCACGAGGACGTGCGTCCACGGCGCCGGGCTGCGCTTCCGTGTCGCCGCTCCAGCACGCGTCCGGGTGCCTCGCCTACCACTTGCGGTCAGTCCGCTGATCGGGCATCTCCAGTTGGGCCGACGCGCGAAGCCTGCCAGCGGGGTCGTGCATTTCGGGCGCCGACACGAGCGCGCGCGGAGGTCCTAGCGTGTTGGGGATGTTCGGGAGATGAGCAGCCTAAGGACACTCGGTGGTGTCCCCCGCCGGAAGCACGCGAACATCGGCCAGACCCAGGGCTTCGGCTTCAGCGAGCTCAGATCCGGTCGCGTTGGGTGAGATCTCGCGAGCCGCAGCGATCGGACGGACGGGGTCCTCGATCGGCTCAAGCACCGGGAGACGGCGACCTGAGCCCGCGCCCAGGTCCTCGATCTTGCGCAGCTGGGGCATGACTCGACGGTCGAACGAGCCGGCGGCCTCGTTGTAAGCGCCGACCGCCGATGTGAGCTGTCGGCCGACTTTGGCGAACGGCTCTGCGAACGTCGCGATCCGCTTGTGAAGCTCGCGTCCAATCTCGGCGATTTCGCGTGCCGACTCGGCGATGAGTTCCTGCTTCCAGCCATAGTGGATCGCGCGGAGCAGCCCGATGAGCGTCATTGGCGTCGCGATCAGTACCCGCTGCTCCACGCCGTACTCGATCAGAGCGGGGTCGGCGGCGAGTGCGGCGTGATAGACGCCCTCCGAGGGGACAAACATCACGACGAGTTCCGGTGTCGCGTCGAACTGTGCCTGGTAGCCCTTGGAGGCGAGCTTCGTGACGTGATCACGAGTCTGGCGGGCATGGCGCGCCAGCCCCAGTTCACGCTCGTCCTCCGATTCGGCCTCGTGCGCGGCCAGGAACGCGTCGAGTGGGACCTTCGCATCGACCACCACGAGCTTGCCTCCAGGCAGACGCACCAGCACGTCAGGGCGCAGACGTCCGTCGGCGGTGCTCACCGTCGTCTGCTCGGTGAAGTCGCAGTGGTCGAGCATGCCGGCCATCTCGATGACGTTCCTCAGCTGGATCTCTCCCCACGATCCGCGAGTTGAGGGCCGTTTGAGCGCCGCTGTTAGGTTGCCAGCCTGCTTCGCCAGCGCTCCGACGCCGTCGTGAAGCGCACGCAGTTGCTCCCCCAGGCGTCCCTCGGACTCCGTCCGGAGCTTCTCGAGTTGCTCGACCTTGCCCTCGACCTTCTCGAGCTTGTCTCCGATCGGCTCAAGCACACGCTTGATCTCTTCGGTGCGCACCGCGAGCTCGCCCTGGGCGCGCGACTGATCGAGCCTGCGCTGCGTCGATATCTCTCGGGTCAGCGCGTCGCTGGTGGCCTTGAGCACGTCAGCGGACACCGCCTTCATCTCGTCTCGAAGCTGCTCGCGGCTTCCGCGGACCAGCTCTACGCGTTGCTCCGCTGCCTGTAGTCGGTCCGCGTGGTGTTCGGCTTGCAGCGCAAGACGCTGTTCGAGGTGCTCGATCTCCCTCGCATGACGCTCGTCGCGCGCCAGCAGCTCAGCTGAGTGCGACACGACTGCGTGTTGCAGCTTTGCCGCTCGCTCGACCAGAGCGCGCTTGATGCTCCTTTGGCGAAGTGACAGGACCGCGAGGCATACGAGCGCCGCCGAGAGCATCGCCGTGACCAGGATCACGTCATGCCTCCCGTCCCACCCGTGCGCTACCTGGGGTTCCCGAGCGGACGGATCTACCTGCCAACTGACCTGGTACGGCGGTCAGAATCGACTTATCCGCCGACCCGTCCGCGTAACCGCGCATGTCAGGCGTCGATCGCACGACGGATCGTCTCGAAGATGAACAGATAGTCCGATGGAGCCGACGGTCGGCGTCCTCCGAGCTGAATCGCGTCCAGCAGTCGGATCCACTCGTCGCGCAACTCATCCGGATCGCGACGCCACTTCTGCGCCTGGGCTTTGAGCTCTGATTGAAAGCCGGGGCTTGCCGCGAACTCCTGTAGGGCCACTGGCACAGACCCGGACGATGGCTCGATCGGCGCCGCGTCGAGCAGGTCGTCGATCGAAGCCCCGAGGGTATCGGCGATCTTGCGGAGCTTGTCGAGCGTGGGATTCGTTAGCACGGCCCGCTCAAGATCTGACAAGTACGCGATCGAAACCCCGGCCTCATTCGCGACGTCGCGGAGCGTCGCTCCACGCGCGGTGCGCGCGGCTCGCAGCCGTCGGCCGAACTCGATGGCCGCCGCGTCCTCGGAGGTGCGGCGTTCTGTCCCGGCCGTATTACCCATCTTCTTGTTCGTTGACAACGGATCAGTTCCCAGCTAATCTCTTCGACATGAGTTTCGTTGGGAGCGTACACCATGGGGCGGCGGATGTCACGACGGTTGTGCCGGCGTTGCCCGCGCGGGTCGGGGTCATCTGCGGCGATCCGTTCGGCGCGTTCGTGCGCGCGGCGGGTCGGTATCGACCCTGCCGGATCACGATCGTCAGCCCTTGGCTAAGTGACGAATCGACAGGTCCGGGCCTGAGGACGCTCATCGCACACGCCCAGCACCACCGGGCAACGATCGTGCTCCTCACCCGGCCGCCTGCGAACGAGCCGCACAGGCGCGCGATGGCGCGTGCGCATGAAATGCCCGGCGCCTGCGTATATCTCAATGCCCGCCTTCACGCAAAGCTATACGTCTGCGAGGCCGCCGCCGGGCGCGGCTTCGCGATAGTCGGGTCGGCCAACGCCACCCGAGCGTCCTCTTACCTCGATGAGGTCGCCCTCCTGCTGCGCCCAGAGCGCGGCAGCAAGATCATTAGCGAGCTCAGCGGGCGCGTAGTTCGTCAACTCACGGATAGCCGGCGCCAGGCCCGGTAGGAGGATTTCCAACATGACGCTCAAGGACCACTTCCACCTAAAGAAGGACAGCTTCAGCATCGACAACCGCGAGGACGCCAGCGTGTACTTCGGCGGTTCGACGCTGAACTCACGACTTCGCGAACGGCTTGAGGACGACTTCGTTCGTCCACGTCAAGTCCCGAAGTTCTGCCTCTACGGAGCCTTCGGGGCGGGGAAGACCCACACCGAGAACCACATCGCCTACTTGTTGCAGACCGACCTTGCCAGCGACTACCCAACCGAGCCGATCTCGCTCGACATCTCGCCGA
>CAXMLR010000419.1:0-8245 GCA_964194275.1 uncultured Solirubrobacterales bacterium | reverse complement strand
GCAGATCCACGGCGGCTACGGCTACATCGAGGAGTATCCGATCTGCCGCTTCTATCGCGACGCCAAGGTTCTCACCATCGGCGAGGGCACCGACGAGGTGCAGCAGATGGTGATCGCGAGGGCGCTCGGGGCATGAGGTTCCTGCGGCGCGGTCGCTGGCCCGCCGTTGCACTGGCCGGCATGATCGGCTCGGTGACCGTCGCTCCTGGGCTGGCGGCGAGCGCCGCGGCCGTCACGTCCGGGCCGACACCGGCGACGGCTCGCCTGCAAGGCCAGTTCCAGCTCGCCGGGCACATCACGGTGGCCAAGCGGGTCTTGGGCGAGCGCCGGGGTCAGAACTTCCTACGCATCTGGACGTTTCTTCCCACCTGCGCCGTCGGCGCGTGCGACGCCGTCGGCCTGATCCGCGAGCGCTCGGGCGGGGCCGACCGGCTGCTGCTGCTCCGTCACGCCCCGGGCCTCTACGCCGGCAGCGGCCGCTTCTCCGCGCCGCTGCGCTGCGGCCGTCGCACCTACCCGATCGGACAGTCGGTTCCGTTCACAATCACCGTGCGAATCACCGCGGCGGCGCTCAGCGGCAGCGGGGTTGTGGCGACCCGCGTGTCCGCCACCTACACGAATCGCGCGCGCACGAACCTGACCCCCTGCTTTGCCCTGCTCGGCCACGACTCGGCGACCTACCACGGCCACCAGTTTTTGGCCCCGGGTCAGAGTTAGCGGTTGTGGGGCCAACCGCCGCGAGCCCTGACCCGCAGCGAACGCAGGACGTGATTGACCGCGGCGAGCTGCCGAGCCCGCACGGGCCTTCCCCCCGCGAGCACCACGTAGAGGCACAGTGGGCGCTGCGCCAGCGTGAAGAACTGCTGCGTCCCCGCCTGATCGGGACGGGGATGCGCAAGTGCCCGCGCGGCGAACCGCGTCGGGTCAAGCGGGAGCTCGATCCGACGTGCCGAGAACAGGCCGTCTCCGGCCCGCAGGCCGGCGCCGGGGACGTATTCGGTCAGCGCGATGAAGCACGCCCCTGGGTGCATGCGTGCCGTGCTGCGATCGCCGAACTCCCCGTCATCGATGGCCAGCGTGTGGTTGCCGGCGTGCAGGGTGGCGGCGCCGTCCTGGCGGCTGAACACACGTCCGCTCCACCCGTGCGGCAGCTCGATCTGGATTCCGTGGGCGTCGAGCTTCACGCGACAGCCACCGCCGCCACCACGAGCAGGACCGTGAGCAACGCCAGCGTGAGAGCGCGCAGCGGCGCTCGCCAGTGCTCAAGGCGGGCGTGCATGGCCAGCAGCTGATCCGGGCGGCGGATCCGGGCACCGAGCAACGGCGTGAGCCCGCGCACCGCGCCGTAGCACCCGAACACGACCGAGCCACGGAGCGGATCGGCGGTCAACAGCGCGGCCAGGATCGCCACGTAGGTGGCGGCACTGCTCACCACGGTCGTCAGGCCCAGGCCGAGCTGTGCGCCGAACCCGGCGCCGTACACCCAGCCTCGGTATTCATCCAGCCAGCGCTCGTTGACCTGGCGCCGCGGCCCGGGAACGCGGCCGGGAAGCAGTTCCAAGCCCAGCGCGATGACCAGCCCGGCGCCCAGCCCGGTGAGCCGAGCCCGGGATCCCAGCCCGTCGCCGATCACGAGAGCGCCGAGAACTCCCACGGCGCCACCGACCAGCGCTCCGGTGAGCGTCGCGGCGAGAGCGAACGCGCTCACCGTCGCCGGCCACTTCGATCCTCGGCCCCGCTCACCGAGCGGAGTGATGCTCGCAAGCATCGACTCGCCTCACGGAGACCACGCGGCTGCCACGGCGCCCAGCACGGCGGCGACGCATCCGAGCACGATGAGCTCGCTCACCGCGGCCGTCCACTCAGGCTCGGCTGTCCGCTCATCTCAGCTCCGGCGACCGGGGTGGAGACTCGGATCCTCCGGGCCGACGCCCGCCGCCGCCAATCTCGCCTCGACCCGCCGCGCACGCTCGTCGCCCGAGCCGCCGTGCCGGGCCTGCCGGTGGTCCTCGATCGCGTCCGACACCAGCGAGGACAGCGCCTGCCAGGTGGTGGCTACCCCCTCGCCCCGCACGCCACCGTCGACGAGCACGAAATATGGCGCGCCCGGCACCTGGTAGTCCTCCCAGGCCTCAGAGGACATCACCACCGAAACGCGTTTCGGCGCGAGCCGGCGCAGCTGCCCTGGTCGTTCGCGCTCGGCCCCTCGGGTGACGATCAGCGTCTGCACCTCCGCCGGCAGGCGTGGTTCGCCGAGCGTCTCCCAGAACCCGGCGCAGGTGTTGCAACCGCTGGTCAGGAAGGCGAGCAGGGTCGGCATCGAGCCGGGGCCCTCGAAGGCCAGGGACACGGCGTCGCCGTCAGGGGTGAAGCCGCTGACCGGTGCGGGCACGGTCGCCGGGCCGGTGCGAGGGTGGGTCGGCGGCTCGGCGATTGCAGGCGGTGCTTCGCCGGCGGGGCCGACGCGCCGCAACAGCTCAGCGTGGCTTCGCAGAAGTCCGGCGACCAGTACGACCAGCAGCACCAGCAGCACCGTTTCGACGGACACCAGCGCGGTCATCAGACCCCGCCTCCCCCCGGCACCTGGACGGCCAACCCGTTGAGGCAGCCGGCCTCGTGCTGGCACGTGTTGTCGTCGATCATCTCGGTCGCGTTGCAGTTCAATCCGTCCACGGTGGCAGGGTTCTGGCAGATAACCAGCCGGCAGACGACCTCGGTCGTGCCCCGCACGTGCGTGTTGCACTGGCCATAGCGGAAGTGGTTGCAATCAACGCGCCGACGACCGCAGTCGGCCTGCGCGCACTGACATCCGCCGGGAAAGTGGTGACCGGGGATGCGGTTGCAGTCGACGTAGTACCGGACTGCTTCCTCGTGACAGAGCCCATCGCCGCCGTAATTCGTGCACTTCCACCAGCCCGCAACATAGGTGTCGTTCGGGCAGACGTTACGTCCGTGCTCGATCTCGCAGCAGAACGCGGTGTACCCATCGGTGCAGTGCCCATTCTGGCAATCGCTGGGTCGCACCACCGCCCACGCGTCGCCGGGGCGAACCAGGTAACGGACCGGGGCAACCGCGAAGGCAGACCCCGCCACCGCCGCCCTGGCCAGCACACCGCGGCGAGACATGCGCCGCTCCAATAGCCCACCGATCGAGGTGACAAGGCGCTCGGAGACGCTCATCGGGCGCTCCACGCGCTCCACGCCTGCGGCAGCGAGGTGTAGGTGATCATGGCCGCGTAGATGGCGCCGAGGATTCCCACCGTCAGCGCCACCACCGACGGGAGCGGTCGGTCCAGAACCCAGCCCAGCGAATGCGGTGGCCGCGCCGCGGACAGCACGCAGGCCAGTGCGAGCACGCCGCTCAGCACCGACTGCGCCGCGGAGGCCGGGGCTTGCCCCTGAGCCTCTCCGAAGCAGCCGCATGACGCTTGGCGGTGGGCCAGCATCGTGCTCAGAACCGCGAACACCACGTACAGCGACGCTAGCGCAAGGGCCCCGGCCTGCGTGGGGGCGAGCACGCAGACCGCACCGAGCGCGATCTCGCCCAGGGCGACGCCGCGCACATGGATACGGCGACCGGGCAGCCCGAGGGTGCGCATCGCACGGGCCGCGGGCCCGGGCGAGCGCAGCTTGGCCGCGCCCGCCAGCAGCAGGACCCCGGCCGCGAGCAGGAACGGGGGCGTCAGCACCTCACGCATGCCTCAGCCGCCCCGCTTCGAAACGCTCGAGGATGGTGGTGGCCGCGCTCGCGGGATCGAGCTCGCGGGAGACAACTTGGTCGAGCAGCTCCTGGACGGTCGAGTCCTCACGCACAGCGGCCTCGAGCTCACGTCGCATCCGGAACGTCGCGATGGCGAAAACCTCGCTCATCAAGTTCCGCCGCCGGCGTTCGGACAGCGTTCCCTCCGATTCGATGTAGGCACGGTGCTCGGCGAGCTTCTCCGCCAGCCGCTCCACGCCCTCCCCCCGGCCGGCTTCGGTCCGGACGATCGGGACCTGCCATCCCTCGTGCGAGCCGAGCGCGAGCACACCCTTGATCTCCCGGACCATCGTGTCCGTCAGTGGATGGTCGGACTTGTTGACGACGATCACGTCCGGGATCTCCATCACCCCCGCCTTGAGGGCCTGAATCGAATCCCCCGATCCCGGCATCAGGACGAGGACCACCGTGTCGGCATGGTCGATGATGTCGACCTCGGCCTGCCCGACGCCGACTGTCTCGAGCATCACGATGTCCCGGCCCGAAGCGTCCATCAGCAAGGCCGCCTGGAGCGTCGCCTCGCTGAGGCCGCCGAGAGCACCGCGATTCGCCATCGAGCGTATGAACACGCCCGGATCAAGAAAGTGGTCGCTCAAGCGGATGCGGTCGCCGAGCAGGGCGCCCTTGGTGAACGGCGACGACGGATCGATCGACAGCACCGCGACGCTCCGACCGCGCTCACGCTCGAGCTTGGTCAACGCGCCCAGCAGCGTCGACTTGCCGACCCCCGGAGGCCCGGTGAAACCCACGATCGCGGCCTTCCCGGTGTGCGGATAGACCTCGCGGACCAGCTCCCATCCCGCCGGCTTGTCGTTCTCGACCAGGGAGATCGCGCGGGCCAGTGCCCGCTTGTCGCCCGCCAGCAGACGCTCGGCCAGTGATTGCTGGGCTGCCATGACGGCGAGCAATCATGCCAGGGCCTCCCGTCGCTGTGGCCGATCGGGACTCGAGGCGTATCGCGGCGAGTTCTGGCGTAGCCTTGCGGACGTGGAGAGCTCGCTGCTAAGCCGTGCCGACGCACTGCTCGGAGACGGCGTGGAGGCGGCGGTCAAGGTCAAGCATCGTCTGCGGCTGCGCCGGCTGGGGTGGAGCCGAGCGGTTGACCCGGAGGGGCCCGAGCTGTGGTCGCGCGGCGATCCGGCCCCGCGTCTCGGCTGCTCGATGCAGGTGCTGATCGACGGGGCGCAGGCACTGCCGCAGATCGCCGCCGCCCTGCAGAGCGCCGAACGGTACGTCCATCTCACCGGCTGGCATGTCGCTCCCGCCTTCGAACTCGTGCGCGGCGAGTCGCCAATCGTGCTGGGACGGTTGCTGGCCGAGCTGGCCGAGCGCATCGATGTGCGAATCCTGGTGTGGGCGGGCGCGCCGGTCCCCGCGTTTCACCCCACCCGCTCCGAGGTGCAGGAGGGGGTGCGCAACCTCGTGCGCAGCACCAGGATCAGGTGCGAGGCCGACCCGCGCGAGCACCCATTCCACTGCCATCACGAGAAGACGATCGTGATCGACGGCAAGCTCGCGTTTGTCGGCGGGATCGACCTGACCAACGACGGAGGCGACCGCTTTGACTCCTCCGCCCATGTGGCACGGCGCCGGTTGGGCTGGCACGACGTCGCGACTCGCCTGGAGGGTCCGGTGGTTGCCGATGTGGATCACCACTTCGCCCTGCGCTGGAACGAGCTGACCGGCGAGAAGATCGAGCACGGCCCGGTCCCCGAGGCCGCCGGGGAGCACACCCTGCAGATCATCCGCACGGTGGCCGAGGGTATGTACGACTGCCTTCCCCACGGCGACTTCAGCATCCTCGAGAGCTACACCCGGGCGTTCCGCTCCGCGCAGCGCCTGATCTACATCGAGAACCAGTTCCTGTGGGCGCCTGAGCTGGTCACGATCCTCGCCCAGAAGCTGCGAGAGCCGCCCCATCCGGACTTCCGCCTGGTGCTCGTGCTCCCGGCCCGGCCGAACAACGGCAAAGACGACACCAACGGCCAGCTGGGCGTGCTGAGCGCAGCCGACGACGGCGGCGGGCGGCTGCTCGCCGCCACCCTGCGCAGCCTCTCCGAGGGACGAGATGACCCACTCTACGTGCACGCCAAGGTGGCGATTGTCGATGACCGCTGGCTGACCATCGGCTCGGCCAACCTCAACGCACATTCGCTGCTCAACGACACTGAGATGAACGTTGCGACCGACGACGTCGAGCTGGCCCGCGGCACGCGGGTGCGCCTGTGGGCCGAGCATCTGGAGCTCGACGAGGCCATGGTTTCCGCGGCTGATCCGTGCGCGCTGGTTGACGAGCGCTGGCGTCCGATCGCCATGGAGCAGCTCGAGCGCCGACAAAACGGAGCCCCCCCGACCCACCGGTTACTCGCCATGCCCGGCGTCTCGCACCGCTCCCGCCGACTGCTCGGACCCCTGCAAGGACTCATCGACGACGGCTGAGGACTTACGATCTTGTTCGTGTCCGCCGGCACGCGACCGATCAAGCAGGCGGTGGAGCCGCCCTCCACGCCGCCCCGGCTCCGCTCCCCACCCCCGCCACTGCACGGCGGCCCACTGACATTCCTGCGCTTTGCCCGCGCGCATCGGATGCTGAGCTGGACCTACGTGACGCTGATCGGCAGGTGGCTGTGGCTGAAGCTCCGCTGGGGCGGCCGGCTGCAGACCGACGGTCTGTGCTTCGTCTGTCCAGGAGTCACGTTCGAGATCGGGCGGGGCGCGAGGGTCAAACTTGGGCGCTGGTCGTGGATCGGCGACGGCTGCAAGATCCGTGCACACGAGGGTGAGGTCATCATCGGTGCCAAGTCGGTGCTCGGGCAGGAATGTACGATCTCCGCCTTCCAGCACATCTCGATCGGCCGCGAGTGCATCATCGCCGACCGCGTGATGATGATCGACTTCGACCACGGCGTCGTCGAGGTCGAACGCCCGATTCGTGAGCAGGGCATCTACAAGCGCGACCTCGACGTCGGCCACAACGTCTGGATTGGCTACGGAGCGTGCCTGCTGCGCGGCGCGGCCGTCGGCGACAACGCGGTGATCGGCACCAGCGCGGTCGTCACCGTGGACGTGCCCGACAACGCCGTCGTCGCCGGCATCCCGGCCAAGGTGATCCGCAAGCGGGACGCTCCGAAGACGTTTCGGTGGGGATAGGGAACGCATCGAGGAACGCTGGCCCGGACGCGCCTCGTTGATTGTCGTGTTGCCGACGCGTTTCGACCCCCGGAGCCCGGCCTTACCCCTCCCACCCCACCAGATCCGGCGCCAGGCTCCGCAGCCGCTCGCCCAGCCCACGCTCACCCCGAAGCGCCAGCGCCAACGCGCCCGCGTGGGCGGCGGCCCGGTCCCGGGGATACTCCCCGGCCAACCCATTTGTCATCAGGAACGCCCAGTCGCTCGATTGGAGCGCCAGCAGTTCACGCAGCGCGCGGTCATTGGGCCGGCTCGCCGCCGCGAGCACGGCCAACTCGCCCGCGCGGGCTTGCCAGGCCAGCTCGGCGACCTGCGGTCCGCTCCACGTCCGTAGGTCCCCGCCCGCGCCCCAGCTGGTGATTCCGAGCTCTGGCACCCCGCCGGCACCCACCCCCGGGAGCGCTTCATGGGCCGTGAGCGCGTCATCGAGCGAGGTCAGCTCCAGACCCTGACGCCATGCCTCATCGAGCACCGCGGCCAGCCACACCACGCCTTCGTACCACCAGTGCCCGAGTAGCTCGGTGTCGAGCGCGCACACACAGACCCCGCCGCCGGCCACCCGCTCGCGCACCCGTGCGACGAAGTCTCGAGCGTGATCGGAGGCGGCGGCGCACGCCCGGCCGCGGTCGTAGGGCCGCCCGTCGTTGCTCCAGACACGGTGATGGTGATCGGTATGGCGGTGATAGTCGCGATAGGCGCCGGCGCTCGGGTATCCCCCCTTGCTCCACACCAGTGCCATTGTCCGGCGGTCGACCGGCCACAGCACCGGACCTTCCGCGGTCACGAGCGGGCGCAGATGGCGGGGGTCGCCAAGCCCGAAGACCCCGGTCAGCTCCACGCACACGGCGCGCACGCCCGCATCCTCGAGCAGTGCCGCCAACCACGGCGCGTACGCACACTCCGGCAACCAGAAGCCTCCGTTCCAGTCGCCGAAGCGTCGCCGGTGTGAAGCGATCCCGGTCTGGACCTGCAGCGCGACCGCGCTGTCGCTGGCCAGCAGCGGTAGCACGGCATGCGTGGCGGCGGACGTCCAGCCGGCATGCGCGCCGAGCGCCGGGACGAGGCCGGCTCCCAGTTCGCTCAGCCGCTCCGCCGCCCACGCGTAGTCTCCGGCGGCGCGCTCGAGCTCGGCAGCCTCCCGCTCGGCCCCCCTGGCGCGGAAGCCATGGGCGTCCAGTCGGTGAGACTCGGGGCGGATCTCGGTCAGGAACCGCAAGCACCGGTCGATCGCCCCAGGCGCCGCGAGCTGATCACACAGCACAGGGGTCAGAGACAGCGTGATGGGCGCCCGGGCGA
>CAXMLR010000418.1:0-8046 GCA_964194275.1 uncultured Solirubrobacterales bacterium | reverse complement strand
TCGACTTGCCGCAGCCCGACTCGCCGACCAGCCCAAACGACTCCCCGCGCGAGACATGAAAGCTCACGTCGCGAACCACGCGCTGAGCGCGTCGACGCACCTGATAGGTGATGTCAACGTTCGACAGCGTCAGCGCGTCAGCCGCGCTCGTCTTGGTGTCGTCAGCTTCGACGCTCATGACTCAAGCGCGGATTCGATCGAGTTGGCGATCATATTGACGCCCACCACCAGCGATGCGATCGCCAGCGCATCGAACAGGACCTCCCACCAGTATCCCGCCGTGACCTGACCGTAATTGGTCGAGATCTCCAGACCCCAGTTGGCCGACGGCGGCGGGATCCCGAAGCCCAGGAACGACAGCGTCACGAGCGTGAACACCGCATAGCCCAGCCGGACGGTGAACTCGACCATGATCGGAGCGAGCACGTTCGGAAGGATCTCGACGAACATGATGTAGCGCGAGGTCTCGCCGCGCAGCCTCGCCGCGGAGACGTAGTCCAGCTCGCGCTCCAGCAGCACCGCGGCGCGGACGGTGCGCGCGATCAGGGGCGCGAACACGATCCCGATCACGATGATCAGGGTCGTGTTCGAGGGCCCCAGCGCGACCACACCGAGGATCCCGGTGACGACCAGCGGCAGCGCCAGGAAGGCCTCGACGAAGCGCCCGATGACCTCGTCGACGGCGCCGCGGAAGTAGCCCATCACGAGCCCGAGCGCCGTGCCGAGCACAGTTCCGATCAGCGTCGCCAGGGGCGCGATGATGAGGATGTCACGCGAGCCCGTGATCACGCGGGCGAACACGTCGCGGCCGAGCTGATCGGTCCCGAACCAGTGCGAGCCCGCCGGCGCCTGGTTGATCGCCAAAAGGTTCTGTGCGAGCGGGTCGTTCGGAGCGAGGAGGTTGCCGAAGATCGCGGCCAGGATCCAGAAGCCCAGGATCGTGGCGCCGAACTTGAAGGTCCTGGAGTGGACCAGGTTGCGCAGGAACTCGCCGCGCATCTCGGCCTGCGCGGAGTTGACGGCCGCGGCGGACTCGATCGGGACCGAGCCGATGCTCATTCGACGCCCCGGTAGCGGATCCGCGGGTTCAGCAGCGAGTACAGGATGTCGGCGAACAGCGTCGCGACCATGTAGGCGATCCCGATCACCAGCACGCCGGCCTCGAGCATCGGAAAGTCCTTGCCGGTGGCCGCGTTGAAGATCAGCGAGCCGATCCCGTTGTAGTGAAACAGCACCTCGACCAGCACCAGGCCGCCGATCAGGTAGCCGATCTGCGAGGCGATCACCGTGATCGTCGGCAACAGCGAGTTGCGCAGCACGTGGCGACGGATCATCACACCGCGGGGAAGGCCCTTGAGCGTCGCCGTCCGCGCGTAGTCCGACGCCAGCGCCTCGACCGTCCCCGCCCGCGCCATCTGCTGGATGTAGCCGAACAGGATCAAGGTGAGCGGGATCGCCGGCATGATCAGGTGATAGATCTGCGTGCCGAACCCAGCTCCCGGTGGGGGCGTAGCCGAGATCGGCAGCACGTTCAGCGCGATCCCGAAGACCAGGATCAGAACGATCCCCGAGACGACCTCCGGGATCACCGTCGCCGACAGGCCGATCACGCTGATGACGCGGTCGACCGGCTTGCCGACGTTCAGCGCCGCGATCACGCCGCCCAGGATCCCGAGCGGCACCACGAGCACGAACGCGACCGCGGCCAGCTTGAGCGAGTTGCCCAGCGCGGAGGTCAGCAGCGACCCGATCGGCGCCTGATACTCGTAGGACGTGCCGAGGTTGCCGGTCACGAAGTGGCCGATCCAGGTCCCGTACTGCGAGATTACCGACTTGTCGGTGCCGAGCTGATGAGCGAGTGTCTTGACCGAGGACGGCGCCGCCAGCGGCCCGAGGATCGCCCGGGCCGGATCGCCCGGCAGCACCTGCGCCGCGAAGAACACGATCAAGCTGAGAATCCACAGCGTGATCAGACCGAGACCGACGCGTCTGAGGACGAAACCCGACATCAGCGCTTTATGCCCCGTCCGTCATAACTTATGCCTTGAAGGCGTCCTTGAGGTAGACCGCCGAAATCGACGTCGGATTGGCGCCCTGGATTCCCGAAACGGTCGCACTCACGCCGTTGATGAAGTAGGGGATCACCGTCTGGTCCAGCAGCGAGGTGTCGAACTCGTGCGCAAGCCCTTGATGAGGTCCAGCACCTCGACCTCGACGGTCGCGTCGAGCGCGATCGTGGGCTCGTCCAGGTTTAGCAGCGAGGGCTCGGACGCGAGCGCCATCGCGATCACGACGCGCTGCAGCATGCCGCCCGGGAGCTGGGGCGGATAGCGGCCCGCGACGCCGGCCGGATTGGAGATCCGCACCTTGCGGAGCATGTCCTATGCGCGCGAGCGCCGGCTTTTGATCGACGCCGGCGATCTCGTAGACCCTCGCGACCTGGCGGTCGACGAGGATCGAGGGGTTGAGCGCTCGCCAGGGCTCCTGGTAGACCATCGACACCCGCCTGGCCCGCAGCTTGCGCAGCTTACCCTTTCTCGACAGCACCTCACGGCCGTCGATCTCGACCTTGCCGTCGCTGACGCGGCTGTTGCGCGCCGCCAGGTAGCGCACGATCGCCGCCATGATCGGGGACTTGCCGCGGCCCGACGCGCCCAGGCCGAACGACTCCCCGCGCCAGACGTGGAAGCTGACGTTACGAACCACGCGGTGGTCGCGTCGGCGCACCTTGTAAACGATGTAGACGTTCGAGAGCGTCGGCGCGTCAGCACTCTCGGGTTCCGCCCAGCGCGTGCCTACGTCGATCTCTGTGCTCATGCGTCCAATGCCGATTCGATCGCGCTGGCGATCATCATGATGGCCGGCGCGGCGCCCGGCTCGCTCGCCGTCGGTAAATCCCTCACGAGACTCACGGTTTAAAGACTGCCGATCGGCGACGTGCGCGAGTGTAGAGTTGTTGTCCATGGGCGGCAGGACGGCGTCGGGACGACTTTGGTGCCCCGGATTGCGGCCGGCTATGTCATGTACGCCTGGCCGAGGAAGAGCTGCAAGGCCTGGGAGCCGAGGACACCGTGCACGTTGGACTTGGTGGCGTTGAGCTCGTCGATGAAGTAGGGGACGATGACCGGCGTCTGCGCCAGCAGCAATGTCTGAATCTTGCCGGCGATCTGCTTTTGGGTCTGCAGGTCAACCGTCGCCACGTATTGTTTGACGAGGCTGTCGTACTGTTTGTTGCGAAAGTGGGCCGCGTTCCACACGCCGTTCGAGGTGAGCGTCGCCTCCAGAACCACGTTGGGTACGCCGCGCCCGGCGTAGTTGACGAGGCTCATCGCGCCGTCTAGCCAGTCCGAGTTGCCGAAGGTCGACTTGCCGTAATACGCGGTCAGTGTCTCGACCTTGAGGGTGATGTCGATGCCGACCTTGGCCGCGTCTGCCGCGACCGCCTGGGCTAGCAGGGGTAGCTCCTCAGAGATCCCCACGAACAGTGTCGAGCGGAAGCCGTTGGGCATACCGGCGGCCGACAGAAGCTGCTTGGCCGTCGACAGGTTCTGCACGCGCTGGGGTACGCTCGTGTCGGTGGAGGGAAAGATCGGGGCGAACGTGCTCTCGTTGCCCACCGTGCCATACCCGTTGATCAGGGCCTTTACGAGGCCCGGCCGGTCAAGCGTGAGCGCCACCGCCTGCCGCACGCGAGGATCGGTGAACGGGGCGTGGTCGCAGCGCATCGACAGCTCCTGGTGGCTGGACGATCTGAGCCTGACGATGTTGTATTGAGGATTGTTGAGCAGCGCTGCGGCGCCCTGCAGCGTGAACGGGCTGATCATGTCCACTTGGCCGCCCTGCAGGGCCAGGATCTGCGGTGACTGGCTAGCGTAGAAGGTGAACTGGGTGCCCGACAGCAGCGGCTTCGGACCCCAGTAGCTCGGGTTGGCCGCGAACGAGGCGCCCACGTTCTGGGTGTACCTGCTGAGCTTCCATGGGCCCGTTCCGATGAACGTGCTCTGCCACTTGGCGAAGTCCGTCCCTTTGGGAACGATGATCGCGTTGTAAGTGTTCGAGGAGACTAGGTAGGGAAAGTTGCCGATCGCTGTCTCCAAGTGGAAGGCAACCGTCATCGGATCCACCTTCACCACCCCGCTCGGGCCGAGGATGCCGCTAAAGGCCGATAGCGCGTTGGCGGCGTTCTTGGGATCCACCTGCTGCTGGAACGTGTAGACCACGTCGTCGGCGGTCATGGGGGCCCCGTCGTGGAACTTCACGCCGGGACGCAGCTTGAACGTCCACACGGTCGCGTTGGCGTTCGAGCTCCAGCTCTTCGCAAGCACTGGTTGAAGCTGCACCCCGGGCCGTCCGGTGTTGTCGTTGATCAGAAACTCGCCGGTCTGGCAGAGCATCACGATCCCGCCGCCGTCAGTGACCGTGAGCGGGTTCACCGCCGCGGTCGGCGCGATGCTGCCCACCCGCAGCACGCCTCCGCGCTTGGCCGGCGCGGAACCGGTCGACGTCTTGGAGCTGTTCGCGCCCCCACACGCGGCGAGGATCGCGCCCATTGTGGGCACCGACAGGCCGATAATGCTGCCGCGACGCAAAAAGTCGCGGCGGCTGAGACGCCCGGCGACGAGCTCGTCGATGTAGTGGTTCGGCCTCGCTGCGCCCGGCGCGGTCGCGTCGAGCTTGAGGGTGTCGCGATCCATGTGACTACCTTTCTACATCCCGACTTCGGTTTGGCTGGGGGCGGGACCGTTGTGACGCTGCCCGGCGCCCCAACGCCGTCCGGCCGAGCGGGCGCTCGGCCGAGTCCTTCTTATCCGGGGGCTGGCCGGCGACTTTCCGCTGGTCCAACCAGGAGCATGACTCGACCCTCTCGCGTCGACGCGCTCGGTGGTGAGCGTCGTGGCCTGCAGGTCGGGAATGAGGATGTCGGTCAGAGCCTCGCGGGACACCCGCTCCGCCGAGGCGACCATGTTGAGCGCGACCATGGCGACGGCCGCATGGACGGCGACCGCGCAGGCCAGGAGTCCGTGCTCGTACTCGTCGCGCGAGATCGCGTAGCCACAGCTTCTCGCCGTGTCGAGCACGGGCGCGAGATCGCTCCACCTACGGACCGTGGCTTGCGTCATGGGCGGATATGGGCCTGCACCGACCCGGCGCCTGGTCTCCTCGGGGTCGAGCCGCGCCAGCAGACACTCTTCGATCGCCGTGCAATGCGCGGGCACGCGCAGCCCCGGATCGGCCTGAGCTCGAACCCGGAAGGCTCCGGGACCCGCGTCCAAGCAGAGCGCCCCGCGCCCGCCGGGGATGGCAACGATGACGGTCTCGCCCACCTCTGAGGCCAGCCTCGGCAGAGGCTCGTGGGCGGGGTCTGGCAGCTGAGCCCCGCCCACGAGCCGAGCGACCCAGCAACGACGCCGAGGTCTAGGCGGAAGCGCTTCAGGAGCGTTGCGCTCAACGCCCACAGCTTCGACTGGTTCCGCAGCATCGCGATCTCGGATAGCGAAAGCGCTGCCCGTTTCGCGGAAATCAACTGAAAATCAATCCGCGGTCCGCCGAGCGAAGAAGCCTCCAAAATTTCGCTGGGCAGAACTGCTTTCATCTCACCGGCAACTATGTCATCGCATGCTTCCCCCGTCAAGGCGGTCGCTTGCGCATACGAGAGGACATCGTTGGGCCGCCTCGTATCCGCAGCTCCTGACTCGATCAGACTGGGAGCCCGCCCAGGCGCTGATCGGGCCATGGGCGCGCGACCACCTTGGCATGGGCTCACCCAAGCGGGCGACCCTGGGCCGTGATGGCCGGTGCAGGCTGGCGCTATCCCGGAGTCTGGGCCGTCTGACGCCGAGCTGCGGACGCTGCCGCCGTGACACCTGCGCATTCGCGCAGCAGCTCGTCCGCGGCGCGCTCCATCAGCTCGGCGGGCCCGACGGTGATGCGGACGTAGCCCGGGAGGCCGAACTCGCTGCCGGCACGGATCAGCAGCCCCCTGCTCGCGAGGCCATCCGCGACGACGCGGTCGTCAGCGTCTAACGGGGTAAGCAGGAAGTTGGCGTCAGAGGGCAGCGGCCGCAGGCCGCCTGCGACCAACCGGTCGCCCAGCAGGACTCGGCACGCGCGGGTGAGGTCGCGGCGTTCGTCGATGAGCGGGGCACGGGCGAGACTCGCGCACCCCGCAACCAGCGCCGCCTGGTTGACGTTGAACGGAACCTGGACCGTGTTCAGGCATGGCACGAGCTGCGCGTCGAGGATGGCGTAGCCGAGGCGCAACCCAGCCAGCCCGAAGATCTTCGAGAACGTCCGCAGCACAACCACGGGCCGTCCAGCTGCAACGTCGGAAAAGCGGTTGATCTGCTTGTCCGGCTCGATGTATTCGGCGTAGGCCTCGTCGGCGACCACGACGCACCCCTCGGGCAGCGCATCCAGGAACGCGCTCCAGTCTGCGGTCCCGATCCGCAGGCCTGTGGGGTTGTTCGGATCGCAAATGAACACCAGACGCGCGCGACTGCGGCGTGCCACCGCCGCGATCTGCTCGAGATCGAGCGCCAGCTCCGGGCATGCTACGCGCTCGACGTTGGCCCCTGCCGCCCGGCATGCCTGAACATAAAGACCATACGTGGGGTGGGGGACGACAACCCGTTCGCCCGGCTCCACGAAGGCGGCCACAATCTGGAGCAGCAGCGCCTGGATGCCGTGACCCGGCACGATCTGGTCGACGTCCACGCCCAACCACGCGGCGAGACGCTCGCGCAACTCGCGGTAAGAGGATTCGGGGTACTTCCAGGTGTCGCCCAACCCGTCCGCGACCTCTTCCAGAACGCCAGGCAGGGCGCCGAACAGCCCCTCGTTCCAGTTCAATCGCACGACGTCGTCAAGGCCGTGACGGCGGCGAGCGTCGTCCGCGCTCGAGCCCGGCACATACGGCCCGACCTCGACCAGCGACCGGCGGATGAGCGACCGCCACTCCGTCACGACGTGTGTTTGGCCGAAGTCACTGGATCCATAACGATTCCGACAGCATGAAAGCATGTTCATTTAATGGAAGTCAAGGACGATCGCGCGGGAGGATCGAACCGTTCGCGCTGACCACCGCGCGCCCGCACTAGCGCACTTGAGAACGGCCGCACCAATCCCTGTGCAGCGGGGCGACGGCCGAAGCGAACGGTTGGCCATGGGTGTGTCTTCGGGTTTCGCCGTCAGGCCTTGACAGGATTCTCATGATGGGGCATGGTTTTTGGGAGATGAAAGTAGCTCCGGCCACCGAAAGTCGGGACGGCTCGTCGCTCGGCCGGGTATTGGACGTGCTCGGGTTGTTCTCGGCTGACCGGGCTGAGCTATCGCTCTCGGAGATCGCCGATCTACAGGACTGGCCGAAGCCAACGGCTCACCGCGTTACCGCGACGCTTCTGGAGCGGTCTTTCCTCGCCCGGGACCCGGTCACCAAGCGCTTCCGTCTGGGCGTCGGTGTCGCACGCCTGGTCGCTCCCCTGCTCCGTACTTTCCGCCTGCCCGAACTCGCCCGAGGGCCGCTGCGCACATTGGCCGCTGAAACCGGCGAGACCGTCAACCTGGCAATCTTGGATGGGTCTGAGGCGCTCTACTTGGATTCGTATCCGGGAACGTTTCGTATCCGAGCCGCCGCCGAACCAGGGCTGCGCGTCCCTGCGCATTGCACAGCGATGGGGAAATGTCTGCTCGCGCAGCTCGACCCCGAGGAGGCACGGGGCCGCGTAGGTGCAGGTCCGTATCCGCCGATGACGCACCTCACGACCCGTAGGTGGAGCGACCTCGCGCCGATGCTCGACGCGGCCAGGACCGACGGTTTCGCGGTCTCGGTCGACGAGTATGAGCAGGGACTGCTCGCCTGTGCGGTCGCAGTACACGCCGACGGCGACACCGTTGCCGCGATCAACCTCGCCGCCTCTGCGGCGCGTGTTTCTCGCGAGGCTCTGACCGAGGTGATCGTTCCCAAGCTGCAGGCCACGGCCATGGTGATCGATCGGGCGTACGCCGGCGAGATCGGAGGATCCACGACACAGCTGGCCTCCCGAGGCG
>CAXMLR010000417.1:0-3471 GCA_964194275.1 uncultured Solirubrobacterales bacterium | reverse complement strand
AAGTTCCACGACGATCCGGACATCCTCCGCGCTGCTGTTCGCCTCCCTCACCGCCGCCGGCCTCCCAGCCCTGGCCTGGTCGCGCGCGCTCGCGGGCACCCATTGCCAGGTGCTCCCGGCTGGGAACCCGTGGAACCAGCGCGTCGACGGGCTCCCCGCCGCGTCGGCCGCCGGCTGGCTGATCGCCTCGATCGGCCTCGACGCCCCGGTGCACCCGGATTTCGGCTCCGGTCTCTACAACGGCGGCCCGATCGGCATCCCCTACGCCGTCGTATCCCCGCGCACGCGTCGGGTTCCGGTGCGCTTCACCTACGCCGGGGAGTCAGACGGACACCGCTATCCGCTGCCGGTGCGCGTGCCGATCGAGGGAGGCGCCAATTCGTCCGGCGATCGCCACGTGATCGTCGTTGATCGTCAGAGCTGCGTGGATTACGAGCTGTTCGGCGCCTACCCCTCCAACGACGGACTGAGCTGGAGGGCCGGATCGGGGGCGATCTTCAATCTGCATTCCGACCGGCTGCGCCCGGCCGGATGGACATCGGCCGACGCCGCGGGCCTGCCGATCCTGCCCGGACTGGCTCGCTACGACGAGGTGGCCGGCGGGGCGATCGACCACGCCCTGCGTTTCACGGCGCCGCGGACCCGCCGCGTCTACCTCTACCCCGCGCGTCATTTCGCCTCGGCCTCGAACGATCCCGCGCTGCCGCCCATGGGTCTGCGCGTGCGCTTGAAGGCGAACGTCAGCCTCGCCGGGCTCTCACGCCAAGCGCGGATCGTCGCGGTGGCGCTGAAGCGCTACGGAATGCTGCTGGCCGACAACGGATCCCCGTGGTTCATCTCCGGCGCTCCCGACCCGCGCTGGAACAACCACGCCCTGCATCTCCTCGATCGCCTGCGGGGCCGCGACTTCGAGGTCGTGGACACGCGCTCGCTGCCCCGTCCCGGCCTCTGAGCGGCTGCTCGGATCCCCCAGCTCACGCCAACCGGGGGTGGAACCGCTGCAGCTCCCCGCTCTGGACGCTGTGGACACTCCTCCCCGACGCTCCCGGGGGCGGCCCGCGCTCGCCCTGACCGAGCGCGATCGGATCCTGCTGGCCTTCATCGCCGACCATCGGCTGGTGCTGGCCAGCCAGGTGCAGATGTTGCTCGGCACGTCAGATTGGGCGACGCGGACGCGCCTGCGCGCCCTCTCCCGCAGCGGCTACCTCGTCCAGCATCGCAAGTTTCATCAGCAGCCTGCCTGCTTTCAGGTGACGGGGCGCGGGCTGGCGGCGATCGGCAGCGATCTGCCTCGCCCGCGGATCGACCTTCGCTCCTACCTGCACGATGTCGGGTTGGGATGGCTTTGGCTCTCGGCCCGTAAGGGCGCGTTCGGGCCGCTGGCCGAAGTGCTCTCCGAGCGCCAGCTGCGCTCGCGTGACGGGCTGCCGGGCAGCGCCGGCGAGCGGCTCGGCGTCCGGATGTTCGGCTTCGGGCCCGGTGGGCGCGAGCAGCTGCACTACCCCGACCTGCTGCTCCGCACCCCGGACGGAAAGCGGATCGCGGTCGAGCTCGAGCTCACGGGAAAGGGCCGCACGCGGCGTGAGAAGATCCTGGCAGGCTACGGCGCGGACCGAAAGATCGATGCCGTCGTCTATCTCGTCAACCGGCCGGAGATAGCGCGCAGTGTGCAGGCGTCGGCGCGCAGGCTGGGGATCTCGGAGCTCGTGCACGTCCAGCCGTTCGCCTGGACGCCTTCGATGCAGCGACTCGAGCAGCACCTCGGTACGGATAGACGGCAGACACCGGCCCGCGGCTGGGAGCTGGGGGCATGAACCCCACGCACCCTCCCGGGGTGAGACGACCCTACTGGGCACTCCTGGCCCTGATCGCCTTGTTGTTGCTCCCCTCGGCAACCGCCGACGCCGTGCTCGTCGGAGCCGTGGCGGTGGCCGGGGCGCTGGCGCTGCTGAGGTCGGCCTCGGCAAATCGCCGGCGCGCCGGCGCCGCCCGCAACGCCAACGCCGTGCTGTTGGGCGCCGATGCGAACGGCGCGCCGGTGGTCCTGGGTGATCGGCAGCTGAGCGCCCACGGCCTGATCCTCGGGGCCAGCGGCGCCGGCAAGTCAACCACGCTGCTGGCGATCCTCACCGACCACATCGAGCGCGGCCGGCCGGTGGTGGCAATCGACATGAAGGGCTCGCCGGCGTTCGCGCGCACACTCGCGGATGCGGCCGTCGCGGCTGGACGGGAGTTTCACGTCTGGACCCCGGACGGGCCAGCGCGGTGGAATCCGCTCCAGCACGGCAACGCGACCGAGCTGAAGGACAAGCTGATCTCGACCGAGCGCTTCACCGAGCCGCATTACCAACGCGCCGCTGAACGCTACGTTCAGCTTGCGCTGCAGGTGCTGGCCGAGGCCCATCCCGACCGCGCGCCGACCCTCGATGCGGTGGTCGGGCTGATGGACCCCCGGCGCCTGGCGGCGATGGTGCGCCACCTGCCCGCCGAGCGGGCAGCGCACGTCGAGGACTACCTCTCCGGCCTCACCCCGGATCAACTGAGTGCGATCAGGGGGCTCGGAACCCGCTTGTCGGTCATCAGCGAATCCCACACGGGTGCGTTTCTGCGCCCCGACGGCGACCGCGCGGGCATCGATCTCCAGGCTGCCCTCGACGGGCGCCAGGTGGTGCTGTTCAGTCTCAATTCCAGCCGCTACGGCAAGCTCTCCGCACAGCTCGGGACGCTCGCCGTCCAGGATCTGGTGACGGCCTCCGGTCGGCGGCTGGACGACACTGGCGGCCCCGGGGGACGGAAGCCACCGGCGCTGGTCGGCATCGACGAGTTCTCGGCCCTGGGAGGCGACAATGTGATCGCGCTCCTGGCCCGTGGGCGGGAGGCCGGGGTCAGCGTGCTGCTGGCCACCCAGGAGCTGGCCGACCTCGATCGCGCGGGCCGCGGGCTGCGTGATCAGGTGCTCGGCGTCACGGCGGTGAAGATCGCCCACCGCCAGGACGTGCCCTCCTCAGCCCAGACGATTGCGCAGATGGCCGGCACGACCAGGGTGTGGGAGCCGACCTATCGGATCGGGGGCGGCTTGTTCGGCCGCTATGACACCAGCCACGGTACCCGCCGAGCCGTCGAGCAGTACATCGTCCACCCAAACCAGATCAAGTCGCTGAAGACCGGTCAGGCGGTGATGATCACCAAGGTGCCGAGCGCCCAGGTCCGGACCGTGCGCATCACGGCGCCCCGGGAGCGGAGCGGGCCGGAGCTGGGGTGATCGGCGTGGTGGCTCGGATCGTCGCCCGTCGGTCCACTTGTCGCCCGTCGGTCCGCTTTGGGGCGGTCGAATTTGGCCGCTGGACGCGAGTTCGCACCACGTCTCAGCTTTCCCCGCGCCGCTTTGGTGCTTTCCTCGTGGTCAGCGCGAACTCCGCACCAAACCGCCGGCCAGGCTGGCGATTGAGGTTGTCCCGGACGGTGTAGATC
>CAXMLR010000416.1:0-5659 GCA_964194275.1 uncultured Solirubrobacterales bacterium | reverse complement strand
GCTCTACAACCTGCTCGGTCCGCTCTACGTCCAGGGAGCGCGCCCGGGGGACACGCTCCGGGTTGACATCCTCGACCTTCAGCCGGGTGACTGGGGCTGGTGCGTGATCCTGCCCGAGCTCGGCACCCTGCCCTCCGAGTTCCCCGATCCCTACCTGCGAACCTTCGATCTGCGCGGCCGGGCGGAGGCCGAGCTCGTGCCCGGCGTCCGGATTCCGTGCGCGCCGTTCCTGGGCACGATGGGAACCCATCCGGACGAGCCGGCGACCGCATCCGCGTTCCCGCCGCACAAGGGCGGCGGGAACATCGATACTCGTCACCTCACCGCGGGGACGACGCTGTGGCTGCCGGTGTGGTGCGAGGGAGCGCTCTTCTCCTGCGGGGACCCGCATGCGATGCAGGGCGATGGTGAGGTCTGCGTGGCCGCGCTCGAATGCGACATGCGCGCGCGCCTGCGCGTCACCGTCGAGCAGCGCACGATCCCCGCACCGTACTTCCGCACCGCCGGCGCGCTCACGCCCAAGGTCGACGCTGCCGGACACCACGGCGCGATGGGCATCGCCCCCGACCTGATGCAAGGCACCCGGAAGGCCGTGGCGGCGATGGTGCAATGGATCGTCGCTGAGCACGGTCTCTCGAAACAGGACGCCTACATGCTCTGCAGCCTCGCGGGCGACCTCAAGATCTTCGAGGTCGTGGACGCGGGCATATGGAACGTCGGACTGACCCTGCCGGTTTCCGTGTTCACCGATCAAGGAGCGCAAACGTGAGTGAGATCGTCCGCGCCCCAGGTTCATGACGAGTGCATAGGCGGTCCGACCGGAACGTCCGTCGAGATACCAGGGTACGTCGACGAGAACGACCCCTGGGCGTCGTTGCTGGACGCAAGCGAGCCGACGACGGGGCGCATCGATGAAGCGCGCCACAGCGAGGTCGACAGCCGGCCCTTGCGTCCGAGCGAGCATTCGGATAGACATTCGCACCATTGTCCAGACACCTGTCTCGTATGGCAGACACGTCGGCCAGCTCGGTCAAGTCGGCCGAGCGTCTGATCGATGTGCTCGAGTTGCTGGCCGCTCGGACGCGCCCGGTGCCGACGATGGCGATCGTGCGGGAATGCTCAATCCCGAAGAGCAGCGCTCACCATCTGCTGAACGTGATGCGCGCGCGCAACCTCGTCACCTACCACGAAGCCGAGCGGGCGTGGGGATTGGGGGTTTCGGTGTTCGAGATTGGGTCCGCGTACCTGCGCTCGGAGCCGCTGCAGAGGTTGGGCCGGCGGATCCTGATTGAGGTCACCCAGCAGACCGGAGAGACCTCGCATCTGGCGGTACTGCACGGCACCGAGGTCCTCTACATCGACAAGGAGCAGCCATCCCGTTCGGCGGCGCAGCTCGTGACTGAGGTTGGGGTGAGACTGCCGGCGCACCTGACCGCCGTCGGCCGGGCGATCCTCGCGGAGCTCAGCGAGCCTCGGGTCCGGGAGCTTTATGCGGGGGAGCCGCTCGTTCAGCGCACCGGTCAGGGACCGACGAGCGTCGACGGGCTCCTGCACGACCTGGCCGCCGTCCGCCGCCGGGGCTACGCATTGGACGATGAAATGGTCACGCCGGGAATCTCGTGCGTTGCCTCCCCGGTCTTCTCACACGAGGGCGTTCCGGTCGCCGCGCTGGGCGTCACCTACGTTGCCGCTCAGCGTGCCACTGAGGACGTCGAGCTGGCCGCATCGGTGGTGCTGGAAATGAGCGCTCGCCTGTCGATCAGTCTCGGCTGCCCGCCCGGCGAATCGAGAGCTGCGCGTCACGTCGACCACGAGGAGCTGCTTTGAGCGACTACAGCGGAATGCACGTAACGCGTGAAGGCGAGGTCTACCGTACTCACCGCGAGAGTCGCGAGGCCCGCGTCGAGACGGCGGTCGATTTCGGCGCGCGGCGCCCGCCCGAGCTGGCGACCACGCTGTCGTTCTTCGACCACATGCTCGAGATGCTCGGCTGGTACGGCGACTTCGTGATCGATGCCAGCTACGAGGTCAAGACGTTCAGGCTCATGCATGTCGTGGTCGAGGACACCGGTCTCGCTCTCGGAGCATCCTTTGGCGAGGTCATCAGAGCACGGATCGCGGACGGGGTCGAGTCCTCCGGGGCCGGACACGGGGTGATGGACGAGGCGAGCGCGTTCGCGCAGGTCTCCTTCGAAGGCCGGTCCAACAGCTTCGTGACCCGCGGAGGCGCGAGTGCCCTGGAGCGGGTCGAGGACATGCTGGCGGTCGACCTCGTCGCGTTCTTCGAAGGCTTCAGCCAGGGTGGTCGGTGCACGGTCCACCTGCGCCTGGACGAGGGCAGCCGCGATCCGCATCATGCGTGGGAGGCGGGCTTTCGCTCGTTCGCCAGGGCTTTGCGCGCGGCGGCTGCGCCGAATTTGCGGCGCGCGGGGATGACCGCAGGCGTGAAGGGGACGCTCGATTGAACGCTCGCGCAGACGGCCGGCGGATTCTCGTCTCAGGCGGGACGAGCGGGATCGGCGCGGCCACCTCCAGGCGCCTGCGCGAAGAAGGGGCGAGGGTCTGGATCCTCGGCGGGCGTCAAGCGACGCTGCGCGTGGCGCTCGACGAGCTCGACGTCGCCGGCGGCTCGCTCTGCGACGTCAGCGACGAGGACGCCGTCGAGCGCGCCCTGGCAGAGGCCAAGGCCACCCTCGGCGGCCTGGACGGAGCGTTCGTCAACGCCGGCATCGACGGTGAGGGTTGCGGCGTGCTGGAGCTGAGCGTCGAGCACTTCCGCCGCGTGCTCGAGGTCAACGTCCTCGGGGCGTTCCTCGTGGCCCGCGCGGCCGCACGGACGATGACCCAGGGTGGCGCGATCGTCATCAACGCGTCGGTCAACGGTGTACGACCTGAGGCCGGGTTCGCCGACTACAACGCCTCGAAGGCGGCGGCCATCTCGCTTGCCCAGACGATGGCCCTCGAGCTCGCCGATCGGCGCATCGCGGTGATCGCGATCTGCCCGGGCTACGTGCGCACGAAGATGACCGAACCGTATCTCGACGACCCGGCAACCGCGGCCGAGCTCCTCAAGCAGATTCCCGCAGCTCGATTCGGCGAGCCCGCCGAGGTGGCCGGCCTGGTCGCGTTCCTGCTCTCGGGCGAGGCTGCGTACATGACCGGCGGTGTCGTGACGATCGACGGAGCTCGCAGTGTCTGAGTGCACGACCGGGCCGATGAGGGTGCTCCGCTGGGACGAGCTCGACGAGGCAGGCCGCGGGCAACTGCTCGAGCGCCCGGCCGGCCTGCGCATGTTCGACCCCGCTCTGCGTGAGGGGGTCCTCGCCATCGTCGAAGACGTACGCGAGCGGGGAGACGCCGCGGTGCTCGAGGCGCTCAGGCGCTTCGATGGCTGCACGGTCGCACCCGACGGACTGCGGGTAAGCGAGGACGAGTTCGCCGCTGCGCGCAGCACCGTCGGCGCCGAGCTGACCCGCGCGATCCGCGATGCGATCGATCACTGCAAGCGCTTCAACGAGCGTGTCCAGGAGGGTGCCGACTGGCGCATGGAGCTCGAGCCCGGACTGACCGTGGGCGAGCAGTCCTCGCCGATCGCCAGCGCCGGGCTGTTCGTCCCCAGCGGCAAGGCCAGTTACCCATCGGTCCTGGTCCAGCTCGGCTCACCGGCGGTTGTCGCCGGCGTTCCCGAGATCGCGGTGGTCGTGCCGCCTGTGCCTGGCTCACAGGGGCACGTCGACCCCGCGGTGCTGGTGGCGGCCGACGAGCTGGGGCTGCGAACGGTCCTACGCGCCAATGGCCCCGCGGGGGTTGCCGCGCTGGCGTTCGGCACCGAGAGCTTCCCGAAGGTAGTCAAGGTCGTCGGCCCGGGGAGCCCCCCGGTCGTCTGCGCTCAGCTCGAGGTTCAGCGCTACGGCTGTGCGACACAGATGCTGCTCGGTCCTTCCGAGAGCCTGATCCTGGCCGACTCGAGCGCCGACCCGTATCTGCTCGCGGCGGATCTGCTGAACGAGGCCGAGCATGGTCCCGACTCGTCCTCGGTGCTGGTGACCGACGACGAGGGCCTCGTCGAGGCCGCGCAGGAGCAGCTGACGCGCCAGCTCGCTCGTCTTCCCGAGCCGCGCCGCGGATATGCGGCCGGCGCACTGGCAGTCAACGGGGGGGCGATCATCGTCTCGGACCTCCAGGCCGGCATTGCCTTGGCCAACGCCTACGCCCCGGAGCACATGCAGCTCGTGGTGCAAGACGAGGTGCAGTCGCTCCGCGCCCTGCATCATGCCGGCGAGATCCTCGTCGGTCAGTGGACGCCGATCTCGGCGGCCAACTATGTGATCGGCGTCCCCGCCGCGCTGCCGACCGGGCGGTTCGCCCGCGTCAGCACCGGCGTCACCGCACAAGCCTTCACCAAGAAGACGTCGATCGCCCAGGCGGACGAGCGCGCGCTCCGGAGGCTCGCGCCGACCGTTCTCGCGCTCGCCGAACACGAAGCGTTTCCCGCGCACGCGGCGGCAGTCCGTGCGCGTTTTGACCGCTCAGATCGCCCAACCTCAGGAGACCTCGCATGACCAAGTTCACTCGCACCATCGCTGCCGTCCTCGCGTCCGTCGGGTTGCTGGTCGCGCTCAGCGCCTGTGGCAAGGCGGGCAGCTCGCAGGGCAACACCGCGTCGTCGGGCAGTGGGCCGACCACGACCGCGGCGATTCCGGCCAAGGCGGAATCCGGGACGTTCCAGATGGGCATCGAACCCTGGCTCGGCTATGGGCCCTGGCACGTGGCCAAGCAGAAGGGCTTCTTCGGCGCCAACGGCGTCAACGTCAACATCTCGAACTTCACCACCGACGATCAGATCAACGCCGCGCTGGCCTCCGGCAAGCTCGACGGCGCGAACATCGCCACCCATACGATGCTCCGCCTCGCGGCGGCCGGGCTGCCGATAACGGCCGTCCTGCTCGAGGACGAGAGCGAGACGGCCGATGCTGTACTGGCCGGCCCCGGGATCAAGTCGATCAAGGACCTGAAGGGCAAGAAGGTTGCCTACGAGGAGGGAACGACCAGCGACATCCTGCTGCACCACGCGCTCGCGGCGAACGGGATGACGATCGCCGACATCAAGAAGGTTCCGCTCGCGGCGGCCGACGCCGGGGCGGCGGCGATCGCGGGCAAGGTCGATGCGGCCGTGACCTACGAGCCGTACCTGACCACGGCGCTGCGTCAGAACAAAGCCTTCAAGCTGATCTACACCGCCGGCCAGGATCCCGGCCTCGTG
This sequence comes from uncultured Solirubrobacterales bacterium, assembly GCA_964194275.1. Lineage (GTDB taxonomy): Bacteria > Actinomycetota > Thermoleophilia > Solirubrobacterales > Solirubrobacteraceae > Palsa-465. The sequence continues at coordinate 396 of CAXMLR010000416.1, read as the reverse complement.
GGCGACGTGTTCGTGGTGCGCAACGACGTGCTCAAGAGCAGGCCCGGACAGATCGCGGCGCTGCTGCGGTCCTGGCAGCAGGCGGTCACGTACTACCGGACGAGCACGCCCAGCGCGCAGGCGATCATCACTACCGCGGTTGGCGCCAAGCCCGGTGATCTCACTACCGCCTTCAAGGGCGTGAAGATCTACTCGCTGCCGGACAACGTGGCGCAGCTGTCCGGCGCTTATCTGAACAAGACGATCGTCGATGTTCTCCAGGCGGCCAACCAGGCCGGTCTGATCAAGGGTGCCGTCAATCCGAAGGGCCTGATCGACAGCGGCTTCGTCACCAAGGTGGCCAAGGGATGAGCAGCGGCTCGCGGCAGGGGGCGACCCGTCTCTTATACACATCTC
>CAXMLR010000415.1:0-1941 GCA_964194275.1 uncultured Solirubrobacterales bacterium | reverse complement strand
GAGCAGGACGGCGTCGGTGAAACCCTCCTGCCGCACCTCGTGGGCGAAGTGCTGGAGCTCGGACGCGCGCTCGAGCATCGTGTCGGCCACCGTCAGCCAGCCGAGCCGGTTCTCGATCTCGGGCACCCCGGGACCGCCCCACAGCGACGGGTCACGGCGCCAGAGCCGCTGGGCAACCCGCTCGGACACTGACAGCTTGACTCGCCCGGCCACTGGCTCCTGGAGCTCGGGCGGCAGATGGGCCTCGATCGTGGGCGGCCGCCCGGTCGCCACCCCGACACGGCGCTCCTCGATCCCGGCCAGCAGACGACCCATGGCCTGCTCGAACTGCTGGAGGCCGTCGACGAGTAGCTCGTCGGTGACCTTGCCCAGGTCGATTCCGGCCTCCCGCAGCGCCTCAAGCTCCGGGGTGGGATCCCGCTCGGCGGTCGGACCGCTGATATGGCCGTGATCGGCCACGGCGTGCAGGGTGGCCATCGGGATCGTGTTGACGGTGTCGCGGCCGACGAGCTCGTCGACGTACATCGTGTCGGGGTAGGCCGGATTCTTCACCCCGGTCGAAGCCCACAGTGGCCGCTGCACCGACGCCCCGGCGTGCCGCAACCCGTCCCAGCGAGGGCCGGAAAAGATCTCCTGAAAGCGGCGGTAGGCCGCGCGCGCGTTGGCCAGCGCAGCCGTGCCGGCGAGGTCGCCGCGGCCGAGCTGCTCGAGCTTGGCGTCGACGTTGGTGTCCACCCGGGAGACGAAGAAGCTGGCGACCGAGTGCACGTCCAGGGGCTTACCCTCCGCTTGCCGGCGCTCGAGACCACGGAGATAGGCCTCCGCCACCGTCTCGTAGGCCTCCACGGCGAACAGCAGCGTGATGTTGATGTTGATGCCCTCGTAAATCAGCTGCTCGACCGCATCGACCGCCTCGGGTGTGCCCGGGATCTTGATCATCACGTTGGGCCGGCTGAGCGCCTTCCAGTACGTCCGCGCAGCGGCGAGCGAACGCTCGGAGTCGTGGGCTACATCAGGGGCCACCTCGAGTGAGACGAACCCGTCCTTTCCGCCCGACTCACGGTGAACATCGGCGAGGACGTCCGCTGCGAGCTGCACGTCTCGCACCGCGATCCGGTCGTAGATCGTCTGGGCGTCGAGGTCCTCCCGGGCCATCGCCTCGAGCTCCTCGTCGTAGTCATCGGAGCCGAGGATCGCCTTCTCGAAGATCGACGGGTTCGCGGTAACGCCACGCAGCGATTCCTCCTCCACCATCCGGGCCAGCTCGCCGCCTTCGATCAGCGAGCGGCGGATCTGATCAAGCCAGACGCTGGTGCCCGCGCTGGTCAGCGCCGCCAAGCGCTCGTTGACGCCGGCTGTAATGCTCACCGTCCGACCAGCTCCCGGCCCAGTTGCGCGACGCGCGCGGCGGTGATCCCGAAGTGCTCATAGACCTCCTTGGCGGGACCAGATTCGCCGAACGTCTCCATGCCCACGAAGATCCCGTCGGGGCCGATCCACCTATCCCATCCAAGCGGGCTGGCCGCTTCGACGGCGATGCGGGCCCGGCAGGCGGTCGGCAGAACCTGCTCGCGGTAGGACTCATCCGCACGGGTAAACGTGTCCATGCACGGCATGCTGACCACCCGAACCCGGATGCCGTCGAGCGCGTCCGCGGCCTCCACGCACAACGACACCTCTGAGCCGGTGCCGATCAGGATCAGCTCGGGGTCTCCGCCGTCGGCATCGCGCAGGACGTAGGCCCCACGCTCGATCGCATCGTCGGGGACGGAATCCGGATCGAGGATCGGAAGGTTCTGGCGCGAAAGCGCAAACGCCGTCGGCGCCTCATAGTTGTGCAGCGCGAAGCGCCAGGCCAGCGCGGTCTCATTCGCGTCGGCCGGCCGCACCACGTTGAGGCGCGGAATCGCCCGCAGGGCGGCGAGATGCTCGACCGGCTGG
>CAXMLR010000414.1:0-5953 GCA_964194275.1 uncultured Solirubrobacterales bacterium | reverse complement strand
GCTCGGGCGTGGGCGTGGGCGTGGGCGCGGTGGTCGAGGCCGCGGACGCGGTGCCCGCGGGGGCCACCAGCGGCGGCGCGGAATCCGGTGCCGGCGGAGTGCCCGGGATGACCTTGATGATCCGGAAGCGCAGCACGCCGTCGGCGATCCTCAGGCTGTGCGAGAGCGAGTCCAGTAGCGACGAGGGGCCCTGGAACTGCAGCAGGTGGTATTCCGCTTCACCCTGATGATTGATCTGGTAGGTCAGCGGCCGCATTCCCCAGTCCTGGTTGCGCTCGATCGTGCCCCCGCTGCTGGTGATCGCCGACTCCACCTCGGAGAGGATCCGGGCGCGATCGGCCTCCTCGCTGCTCGTGGAAAGCAGGAGAACGAGGTCGTAGATGGTCGGTTCTTTAGCCATGGCGGAATGCCCTTTGCGGGCGGCGGCCGACTATAGCAACGGCCCGGTGATCCGGACGGGGCCAGGGGGCGGCGATAACCTGCTTCAGCACGCGATGTCCGACAGGCCGATTCTCGAGTTTGCCGACGCGTCAGCCTGGGAGCGCTGGCTTTCGCAGCACCATGAGTCCGCGGGACCGGTGTGGCTGAAGCTGGCCAAGAAGGGAGCGGCGCGAGCGACCGTCAGCTATGCCCAGGCGGTGGAGGTCGGCCACTGCTACGGCTGGATCGATAGCCAGAAGGCCCGCTTCGACGAGTCGTTCTCACTGCAGCGCTTCAGCCGCCGCGGGCCGCGGAGCAAATGGTCACAGATCAACCGTGCGAAGGCCGAGGCGCTGATCGAGAGCGGAGCGATGAAGCCGGCAGGCCGCCGGGAGGTGGAGGCGGCGAAGGCGGATGGCCGCTGGGCCGCGGCGTATCCGGCCCAGAGCGCCGCCACCGTGCCGGACGACTTTCGGCTGGCCCTGGAGGCCAACCCCGGCGCGCAGCGCTTCTTCGACACGCTGACCGGCTCAAGGCGCTACGCGTTTCTGTTTCGCCTGCACAACGTCAAGCGCCCTGAGACCAGGGCGAGGCGGATCGCCGGCTACATCGAGCTGCTGAACGCCGGCAAGACGCTCAGCTAGCTGAGGCTCTCAGGAGACCCCGTCTCCCTTGCGGCGGATGTCCGCGAGTTGGTCGTCGACCCAGTCCCCCGGATTGCGCGCGGTGACGATCGATTTCAGCCCCTGGTGGCGTCGTTCACGCTCCTGAACCGGCATCGTCAGCGCGGCGTGGATCGAGTCGGCGAGCTCCTGGAGGTCGAACGGATTGACCGATAGTGCGTATTCGCCCAGTTCCTCGTGGGCGCCGGTGTTCTCGGACAGGATCGAGACTCCCGCGCGCTCGTTGACCATCGGCCCCTCCTTGGCCACCAGATTCATCCCGTCGAACATGGCGTTGACCATCAGCACGTCGTAGTGCTTGTACGCGGCTACGGCCTCCTCGAGGTCGTCGCGGAGCTTCAGCTGGATCGGCATCCAATCGGTCGTGCCATGCCGGTGGTTGACCACCGCGACCACCGCCTCGATGCGCTCCAGATACTCGGCGTACTCGGGCACATCGGTCCGTGAGGGCATCAGTTGCGCGATGAACGTGACCTTCTCGCGGAACTCCGGATGCTGGTCGAGGAACACATCGAAGGCGCCGAAACCGCGCAGTACGTTCTTGGACAGATCCGCCCGGTCGACACGAAGAATCAGGTGGTCGCGCCGCCGGCGCAGGAGCTCGTCCTCAAATTGCCGGGTGCGCTCCCGCCGGGCCACCGACTGGACGGCGCCGGAGTCGATCGGCAACGGGTAGGCACGGACCCACACCTCACGCTCGCCGCAGCGGACCACCCCGCCCTTGTGGTCAACCTCGAGGTCGAGCAGGTCCTCGCAGCATTGGAGAAAGTTGCGCCGGTAGGAGCGGGTGTGAAAGCCGATGATGTCGTTGGCCAGAATGCCCTGGTAGATCTCCTCGCGGATCATCGACGGGAGCACTCGCCATGAGTCCGACTGACTCCATGGGATGTGCACGAAGTGGTGAAGGAAGGCATCGGGACGCGCTCGCCGGATCAGGCCGGGAAGCGTGTAGAGGTGGTAGTCGTGGACCATCACGACCGGGTTCTCGACGTCCTCGATCTCCTCCAGCACAGCTCGGGCCAGGTCCTCGTTGACCGCGTTGTAGCCGAACTCGAATGCCTCGGTCTCGTTGCGCCGAATATCCGGGGCGTTCGAGAGGTCCCACAGATAGTGCTGGATGAACCACAGCAGCGGGTTAGCGATGATGTTGTAGAACCGGTCGTAGGCCTCGCCGTCGGACGCGACCAGCTTGACGTTGTACTCGCCGCCGTCAGGCGCCCGCACCGGGAATGGACGGCCATCGTGCCGTTCGGCCACGTCCACGTCCTCGTCGGTCATCGCCGAGGCGATCCACGTGACCTCACGATAAGAGGCCAGGCCCGTCAGGGCTGTCACCAGGCCTCCGGTGCCGCGTTTGATCTCACCACCGGGCTGGAAGGTCACCGGCCCCCGGTTGGAGACGAGGACAAGCGGGGAGTCGGCCACCGGGGCCTTCCTCGCTCAGACGCTGAGCTGCTCGAACAGCTCGAGCCAGTCGCGGAGCAGGCGGGGGGTGAGAAACCGGCGCCGGACGCTTTCCTTACCGGCGCGGCCGAGTCGCTTGCCTAGCTCAGGATCGGACAGGATCTCGATCGAGCGCTGAGCGCATTCCTCCACGGTGGAGACGAGAAAGCCGGTCTCGCCGTCGGAGATCTGTAGCGGGATCCCGCCGACGTTGCCGCCAATGAACGGTCGTCCCTTCCAGATCGCCTCCGCGACCGTCAGCCCGAACCCCTCGCGGGTTGATTTCTGGATCATTGCGTCAGAGTGTGACTGGAACGCATTGACCTCGATCGCGCCGACGTTGTTGAGGTTGTTGAGGATGTGGATATCGGGGTCGCCGTCGGCATGGGCGACCGTCGCGTTGAAAAAGTCCCATCCCTCCGGGTCATCGGTGGCCATCGAGCCTACGAGCGCCAGCTGCACAGCGGGCAGCTGCTGTTTGACGATTCGGTAGGCGTCGATCACGCCGAGCGGATCCTTCCACGGGTCGAAGCGCGAGACCTGGCAGAGCAGCGGACGATCGACATCGATTCCGAACTGCTCGCAGATGTAGGTCGCATCGTCAGGCGCGAAGGCCATGTTCTTGGGGGCGAGGGGGTCGATCGCGGGGGGCACGATGTGGGCTTCCGCCTCGAGGCCACCGGGGACGTAGGCCGGCATGTGGAACACGGCCGCCGGATAGCAGTTGAGCGAAGGGAGCAACCGCTGAAGGGTCGCGGCGTTCGGGGCCGAGAGGTCGATGTGGCAGCGCCAGACCCAGTTGCGTGCCTTCTCTCCGACCAGCGAGCACATCGCCGCGGGCTGGGGATCGTGCACGATGCACACGTCCCACCCGTCGGACAGCTCGCGAGCGTTGATCTCGTTGTAGTGGCTCCAGACATTCCATTGCTCATCGGTCAGGTCTTGAGGACTACCCTGCAGCGCGTTGTGCATCACCTTGGTGGCGTTGAAGAACTCCTCGCGGCCGTAGATGACCTGCCATTCGACGTCGAGACCGACGTCGATCATCAGGGGCACTAACGTGTACAGGATCTCCGAGACACCGCCCCCGAATGCGGTGGCCGAGAGGTGGACGATCCGCTTGCCCTGAAGACGCTCAGCCCGCTCGCGGATCTCGTCGACCAGCGGCCGCCCGACGATGCTGGCGTAGTCGGAGAGATGCTTGTGGGCGACGGCGACGGGTTGGAGCATGGCTCAGGGTGCTGCGGCGCGCCAAGATACACGTCCGCACGCCCGCCAGCGGGCCGGGCCCTCGCGGCTGAGCCCGACTCACGCCCAGGCGGCCTGCAACCGCCGCACTCCCGCGTCAACCTCGCGTACCAGCGTGGTGTGCAGTTCCCGGTTGGCCGCCGAGATCGATGACATCTGAAACTCGTGCCCAGAGCCGAGCAGGCGATGACGATCGAGCGGCTCGCCCCAGCCGTCGCTGACCACTCCTCCGGCCTCCGTGAGGCAGAGCCATGGTGCGGCCAGATCGTAGGGGGAGTTGTTGAGCACCCGCCCACCGCCCACGCGCTCGAATTCTTCACGCATCCCGGGCACCGCGTCGATCAGGCGCGAGCCGACCTCGATCACCGCGTCGAACTGTCCGGTCGCGACTCGGGTCATCGCGAACGCCTGCGAGCCGAGCTCAAACGTCCCGCCTCCGACCGATGAGGCGTCGATCAGCTCGCCCAGGACCTCAACGCTCGGGCGCACCGGGCGCCCGCGGAAGCCGTACCCCCAGAACATGCGATGAATGTCGGTCGTGTCGCTGAGCCGGACCGGCCGGCTGGAGCGTAGTCCCCGCCCTCGCTGGGCGAGATACCAGTCGCCGGACTTGATCTCGACTACGCATCCGACCTCGACGTCGGCCATCGTCGGCTCACCGTCGCCCAACGGGGCCAACGCAGCCGCGACGCACGCCGATTCGAGCCCGGCCATCGCCGGGCGGGTGCCGTCGATCGGGTCCACGACCAGCACGTGGGACGCGTCCGCCGGGGCGCGGAGGCCACGGTCCTCGGAGTAGAACGCCAGACCGGGTGCGTGCTCGCCCACGAACTCGTCGAGCGCCTTCTCCGCTAGCTCGTCCACAGCGAAGGTGACGTCCCCGCCTGCTCCGCCGCCGTGGTGCGCGCGCCCGGCGGGCGACCCGAGTTCGGGCAGCACGACTTCCCGGAGGCATTGGGCGAGTTCCAGGATCAAGCCGGGGGCGGCGGTCGGCGCAGCGCCATTCATCCAAGCATCATCGCCAACCTGCGAGCATCGTGCGATGAGCGTGTCCAACATCTATACAACCGCTTTCACATACGACGAAGACGATCCCGAGGGTTACCGCTGCGGGTTCGCGCCAGTGGGTGCAGTCGCCGGCGGGAAGGCACAAAAGGTCAAGCTGTACGAGATACCGCCTGAGCAGAGCGTCTGTCCATATCACTACGAGTTCGAGGAGGAATGGCTGCTGGTGCTGAGCGGCTCGCCGACCCTCCGCGCCCCGGATGGGAACCGAGAACTGGAGGCAGGGGAGCTGGTCTGTTTCCCGCCCGGACCGGCCGGCGCGCACAAGCTCACCAACCGCACGGCGGAGGTCGTGCGCGTGTTGATGTTCTCGGACGCTCACGAGCCTTCAGTCGCGGTTTACCCAGACAGCGACAAGATCGGCGTCTGGCCTGGCAACGACGACGACAGCGTGATGCTCCGACGCCGCGACGGCAGGGTCGAGTACTACGACGGCGAGCGCTGAGGTTAGTGGCCGGCCGGGTGATACTCAGCCGGCAGATCGAGCGTGAAGATCGTCTCGCCGCTGCCCGAGCGCACCGTCAACCGCCCGTCCATCCGTTCTGCGAGCTCGGAGGCGATGGCCAGACCGAGGCCCGAGCCCTGAGCATCGTCGGCGGTGTAGAACGGCTCGAAGATGCGCGGCACCGCGTGCGCATCGATGCCCTGGCCGTCGTCGCGAACGGCCAGTCGCACGCGACCGTTCTCCCGCGCGGCGGTGACGACGATCTGCGTCCCCGGGGGGGTGTGAGTGAGCGCGTTGTCGAGCAGGATCCGCATGATCTGGGCCACGCGGACCGGATCGCACAGGGCCTCGATCCGCCGGGCGGTGAGTCGGAGCTCGAGGTGTGAATCGTGCTGGACGAGCGTGGGCTCGAACTCGCCGGAGACCGAGCGGGTGAGCTCGCCGAGATCGACCTGCTCAGGTCGCAGTTCGAGCGCTCCGGATTCGAGCTTGGACAGGTCCAGCAGGTCGACCGCGAGCTTGCGCAGCCGCTCGACCTGATCGGAGACCTGATCCAGGAACCGCCGCCGCGTCTGCGCATCGAGGTCGTCGTCCTCGAGCAACTCGAGGAATCCGCCGAGCGAGAAGATCGGCGTGCGCAGCTCGTGCG
>CAXMLR010000413.1:0-2383 GCA_964194275.1 uncultured Solirubrobacterales bacterium | reverse complement strand
GTTCAGAGGAGGGTGCGATGGTGGCGCGGTGGTTGAGAGTGTTCGGGTGGGTGCTGCTCGCCGGGTCGTGGGCTCCGGTTGCCCTCGCCCACGCCGACGGGCTGCCGGTGCTGGGAATCGAGGGGAGCGCTCGAGGCGTGCAGGCTCCGGGCAGCCCGGTCCGCTACCTCACGCGCCCCGCGGGCGCAGACACGCGTGTCCTGAAACTCGGGCGTGGCGGACACACAATCACCGCCCGGCGCATCGGCGGCCGGCTGGTGGTGCCGGTCGTGGCCTACGACGGTTCGCCGTCGGGTCTGTCGGCCGACGCCCGGACGCTCGTGCTGATCCGTCCGCGCGTCAGGTTTCCGCAACCGTCCACCGAGCTCGCGATCCTCGCCACCCGCCGGCTTGTGCTCCGCACGCAGCTTCGGCTCCGCGGCGACTTCAGCTTTGACGCGATCTCACCGGACGGCGCTTGGATCTATCTGATCCAGTACACCTCAGCCGCCGATCCGACACGCTACCGGGTCCGCGTGTTGAACGTCCACACCGGACGGCTGCTGAAAGGCGACATCGCCGATCCCCGGGACCACGGGGACACGATGCGCGGTAGCCCGATCACTCGCACGAGCAGTCCCGACGGTCGGTGGGTTTACACGCTGTACGACGGCTTGGGAAAGCCGTTTGTACATGCGCTCGACACCACCGGCCGGCGTGCGCGGTGCATCGACCTGCCGGCCTTCCCCGCCGGCTCGGACCCGTGGGCCGCTCGCGTCCAGCTGAACCCGGACGGCGACGCGCTCCTGGTCAGGACCGACCAGGGCTCCCAAGCCATCGTCGACACACGCACGTTCTCGGTCCGGGTCCCCGCACCAACGGTCGGCCCCCGCGGAGGCCCGCATCGCACCGAGCGCGGAGGGGTCGGTGGACTGCCGCTCCTCCCGGCGCTTATGGCGATCTTTGCCGGCACGATCTTCGTCATCTGCCGCCGGGCCAGCCGCCGGCTGCAGCCCGTGAAGGCGCCGTGAGGGCCCGAGCGTCCCGCGCGTTCCGGGCCGCGGGCGCGTGCTTGCTGCTGGCGGTAGCGCTGTCAGCCTGCAGCGACGCGGCGCACAACCCCCACCTTCGTCGGACGCCTGGCGCGCAAGGTGCGGTGCGGGCGGTGGGTCACAGCCAGCCTCCGGATCGGCCCGCGCCACGAGCGTTCGTCACCGCCGAGGCCAAGAACCGGCTGTACGTAGTCGCTACGCCTACATAACCGACGACGCGCGAGAGACGCTCACCGCGATCAGACTGCTCGATCGCCGCATGGTCAGCCGGATCGCCGTGGGCCCCGGCGCTCATCATCTCAGCTTCCGTCCTGATCAACGGCGCCTCTGGATCGCACTCGGAGAGTCCGCGCGGACTGTCGAGATCCTCGACACGTCGGACCCGGCTCGCCCGCGGCTCATCGGCCGGTTCGATCCAGGCTACGCAGCCCACGACCTGTCGTTCACCCCCGACGGCCAGCGCGTGTGGGTCACCTCCGCAACGGCGGCCGATGTCGGGGTGTTCAGCTCGCGCGGTCACCGCTTGCTGTTCCGCCTGCCGGTCGGACCGCCTCCGCAGCACATCGCCTTCGCCGGACCCTACGCGTATCTCACCAGCGGCTACGGCAGCACGATCGAGAAGGTCGCTCTGGCTACGGGTCGCGTGCTCGAGCGCACGAGCGCCCCTTACGGATCGTTCGAGCTTGACGCGAGGAATGGTTACGTCGTCACGTCTTCGCTGCTCCGCGGCACCCTCGCCGTCTATGACCGTCAACTCACGCCTGTGCATGAGCTGCATCTCGCGCAGGCCGCGAGGGACGTGGCGATCGCGCCAGCTTGGTGGCCCTAGATGACCGCCGATCGCATTGCCTATGATCGCCCCGGTGCTGGCCGAACCCGCCCAGGAGACGGGCAGCGACCGCTTGATCCCGTACCTGGCTGACCCATCTTCGCTGGCTGCAGTGCGCGCTCTCGCCGATGAGGTCCGCGGTCGAGCCGACTCGACGCGCTGGTCAACAACGCCGGCGTGGGGCTGATCGGCGCGAGGAAAGTCAGGGCGGGTATGAGCTGAGCGTCGTCGTCAACTTCGACGACGTGGTGCTCACCCACGGCTACGAGGCGTCGCTCGCGCGCTTCCAGAGCAAGCTCGCGATGATCGCCTTCAGCTTCGAACTGGTGGAGCGGCTGTGGGAGCTGAGCGAGTAGCTGTCGGCTGCGCACTAGACCGGCAATACTTTGGCCGGTGAGCGACCGTAACGTGCTGGGTGGGGAACTCGAGACCTGCGGCGTCGAACCGCTCACCGGCTTCTACCGCGACGGCTGCTGCCGCACCGGTCCGCAGGACCGGGGAAGCCACACGATCTGTGCGGTGG
>CAXMLR010000412.1:0-15466 GCA_964194275.1 uncultured Solirubrobacterales bacterium | reverse complement strand
TGTGTATAAGAGACAGCCCCGGCTCGCCCCCCTGGAGCCACAGGCGGCCAGCGCCAACACGAGCGCACAGGCGACTCCCGCGAGGGAGCACCCTCTGGCGAGTATCTTCATGTTTCCTCCTCTTCGCGTGAATTGGCCGCTCATCGGTCGGCCTTCGGATTGAGAGCGTCCTGCAGTCCGTCGCCGACGAGGTTGAAGGCGAGCACGGTCAGCAGCAACGCGATCCCGGGGAACAGCATGTACCACCACACGTTCTGGAAGTTGGCGGTGGCGTCGGAGATCATCTGCCCCCAACTCGCCGTCGGCGGCTTGACGCCGACGCCGAGGAACGAGAGCGCCGCCTCGAACAGGATGTTCTGGGGAATTAGCAGACTCGAGTAGACGATGATCGGCGCCACCAGATTGGGCAGGATCTCCTTAAACATGATCCGGCGGTTCGACGCTCCAAGCGACCTCGCTGCGTCGATGAATTCCTTCTCGCGCAGGGTCAGGACCTGTCCGCGAGTGATCCGGAAGATGTAAGTCCAACCCGAGATCACGATGATCATGATCACGACCGTGACCCCCGGCTGGATCGCGCCGCCCAGACAGCCATCGACCGCGCAGGCCGCCCCGATCCCGAGCCCGAACAGGAGAATCGGGAAAGACAGGACAACGTCGGTGATCCGCGAAAGCACGGTGTCGACCCATCCGCGGAGATAGCCCGCGAGAACGCCCAGCGTGACGCCCACCAGAGTGGCGATCGCCGTGCCGATGATCCCCACCTCCAGAGACACTCGGGTCCCGTAGATCACCCTGGCCATCACATCCTCGCCGAGCGCGTCGACGCCGAACGGATGGGCGCCGCTCGGCCCGATCGGCGTGCCGAAGGCATCGGTCAGGTTCGGGTTCTGGACCGCCGGCCCGGGCAGCCCGAACAGCTTCACGATCAGGGGAGCAAAGATCGCCACCAGGATCAGCAGCAGGATGAACGCCGAGGAGGCGATGGCGATGCGATCCTGGCGGAAGCGCCGCCAGAACAGTGCCGATGGCGAGCGCGCGCTGATGTCGCCGCTCATCAGCTCCACGGTGTCCACGGCGACGTCGCCCTCGACCAGCATCTCTGAAGCGCCGACACTCATGGCTTGGCTGTCGGCGTTCCACGCCGTGGCTCGGGTCCCTCCTCCACTCGCCGGAAAATAAAGAAGTCCTCAGCGCTTGTCACGCGGGGTTAACGGGCGCACAACGAAGCTGGACCCGCTGGATAACCTCTGGCGGCGCCGCCGGCCAGGCAGTCGGATGGCCGGTCCCGGCCCAGCCCTCGTAGCTCAATGGATAGAGCACGCGCCTCCTAAGCGCGGGATGCAGGTTCGATTCCTGCCGGGGGCATTGACCAGCAGCTTCCCTTTAAAGGCCCCTGATACTTTCCCTCGTTCTCGTGTCTGAGAGCACGCTGGAAACAGCGGCTGTTCCAGAGCCAACGGTCTCCGAACTCCCGCCTCAACGACGCGCGCGGATCCCCGCGCCAATCCGCCGGCACCCGTGGTGGATCGGTTCCGCCTGCCTGGTCCTGGTCTCGTTCGCGCTCGTGCGCTGGGCGGGAACCCGCCCCGGCTACGACCCGTACGGCTGGTTGATCTGGGGCTACCAGACGCTCCATCTCAATCTGGACCTCGGCGGCGCACCATCGTGGAAGCCGCTGAGCTGGCTGTTCGACGTCCCCTTCTCGCTGTTCGGTCACCTGTCCCTCTGGCTGTGGATGACCACGAGCGTGGCGATCTCGCTGGCCGGCTCGATCTTCGCCGGGCGCCTCTCCTATCGGCTCTCCCGCCTGGTCGGCGTCGATCACCACGCCGCGCTCGCTGCGGGCGTGTTCGCCGGGCTGTGCCTGCTCGGGATCGAGGACTACTTCCACTACCTGCTCAGCGGCCAGTCCGATCCGATGATCGTGACCTTCTGTCTGGCGGCGATCGACTGCCACCTGAACGGACGCTACCGCTGGGCGCTGGCGCTGGGCGTGTTGGCCTCGCTCGGGCGCCCCGAGGCGTGGCCCTGGATCGGCCTCTACGGGATCTGGCTGTGGCGGAAGGTCCCGTCGATGCGCTGGCTGGTGGTGGCCGGCCTGGCGCTGATCCCAGCGCTGTGGTTCGGCATCCCGACCATCACCAACGGCCGACCCTTGGTCGCCGGCCAGCTCGCCCTGGCATCTCCCCGAGAGCTGCACGGCAACAAGATCATCGGGACGCTGCATCGCTTCACCGCGCTCCACTACCTGCCCGTGCAGCTCTTGGCGCTGCTGACGATCGGCGTCGCTTGGTACCGCCGCAACTGGCTCCTGCTGATCCTCGCCGGTGCAGCGGTCGGCTGGCTGATCGTCGAGCTCGCCTTCGTGCTCCACGGGTGGCCCGGCGTCCCTCGCTACCTGTTCGAGCCGGCTGGAGTGATGATCGTGCTGGCCGGAGTGGCCATCGGCTGGATCCTTCAGGAGGCGCCGAAGCTCCGCCGTTACCGGGTGCCCGGGTGGGCCGGCATGCTCGTCGTGGGCCTGATCGTCGCCAGCCTCGTCCCCGGCGCAATCACGAGAGCGCGTAAGGAGCGTAAGGACATCGCCCACGAGCGCGTGCGCACGACGGTGATCGCCCGGCTGAGCGCCACCGTCAACGCCGTCGGCGGCGGAAGCCGAGTGGTTGGCTGCGGTCATCCGGTGACGACCGTCGAGTACGTGAGCATCCTCGCCTGGTACACCAACCTCAACGACGGCATCGTCGGGCACCGGCCGAAGATCGAGCTCAAACGTAAGCATGCGAGCGTGTTCTTCGAGCCGCTGCACAGCGGCTGGTCGGTCCTTCCGTATCACATCCGCCCGGCGATGAGCGCGTCGTGCGCGTCGCTGAAGAGGAGCTTCATCTACAACCGCCGGCACCCCCACGGCGTGCTCGCTCACTACATTCGCGCGCCGTTCCTCTGATCCCACGCTCAGTCGCTGATACCTTCCGCGACCGACCGTGGCGACCCGCGCGATCGAACAGGCTCCAACCGCACCGGCCGTGACGGAGGGCTCGTCCGCGCCCGCGCCGCCACGATCCGGGACGGCGAACCTGCGCCCGTGGTTGCTGAGCATCGCCGGGCTGGCGGTGGTCTCCGTCGCGCTGGTCGTGTGGGCTCGCACCCGCCCTGGCTTCGATCCCTACGGCTGGCTGGTCTGGGGCCATCAGACGATTGCGGGCTCGCTGGACACGAACGCCGCCCCGTCGTGGAAGCCGCTGCCGTATCTGTTCACGCTGCCGTACGCGCTGGCCGGCCACTACCAGCTGTGGCTGTGGATGTTCACCTCGGTCGCGGTATCGCTGAGCGGCGTTGTGTTCGCGGCCCGGATCGCCTACCGGCTCACCGAAGCCCCGGCTGATCGGCGCTACGCCGGCCTGATCGCCGGCGCGTTCGCGGGCCTCGCGCTGCTGGGAATCCAGGACTACTCGCACTACGTCCTCAGCTCGCAATCCGATCCGATGATCGTCTCCCTCTGCCTGGCGGCGATCGACTGCCACCTGTCCGGGCGCCCGCGCTGGGCATTCGTGCTCGGTGCGCTGGCCTCCCTCGGCCGACCCGAGGTGTGGCCGTTCCTGGGTCTCTACTCGATCTGGAGCTGGCGAGCGATCCCGGCGATGCGCAAGCTGATCATCGGCGGCGGCGTAGTCCTGCTGCTGTTGTGGTTCGGGATCCCGGCGTTGAGTTCCCGCAGCGCGTTCGTGGCGGGAACGAACGCGCTCAACTCGGGGCGCGCGCTGCACAGCAACAAGGTGTTCGGGACGATCGGGCGTTTTCTCGACCTTCACACGTTGGTGCTCGAGGTCCTCGCGCTGGTGTCGCTCGCCTGGGCCGTCAAGCGAGGGGACCGGACCACGATCGCGCTCGCGGCGGCGGCGCTGGCCTGGATCGCGATCGAGATCGCGTTCGCCCTGCACGGCTGGCCGGGCCTTCCGCGCTATATGTTCGAGGCCGCCGCGGTGATGGTGGTGGTCGCGGCCGTGCTCGTGGGGCGGCTGCTGGCCGAAGGGGTGCGGATTCCGCGGGCCCCCTCTTGGGCCGGCATCCCGATCGTGGTCCTGATCGTTGCGGCGCTGGTACCGAGTGCGCTCTCCCGGGCGCGCACGGAACACAGGGACCTGCGCGTCCAGCGCGTAAGAACCCAGCAACTCAACCGCCTGACAGCGACGATCAACCGGCTTGGCGGTCCGGCTCGCTTTCGCTCCTGCGGCGAGCCTTTGACGCGCCTCGAGTCGCAGACGATCCTGGCCTGGAACCTCCGGATCAACGTGGTCAAGATCGGCTTCAGGTACGGACCGGCGATCCGCAGCGGACGCCCGATCGTCCTCTTCACCCCGACGCCGCGGGGCGGCTGGAGGGTGCAGGCGCTCCACCAGCGGCTGCGCCACTGCCGCTCGCTCCCGAGCTAGGGGTCGGGCCGCCCCGGCGGACGCTTCACCCCCGGTCTGGGCGCTCCGGGTAGACCTCGTCGATCGTCGTCAGGCTGAGGTACGGCGCACCGGCGGCCCGCTCGATCTCCGGGCCACCTCCGGCCAGCCGGTCGCAGATCGCCAGCACGCCGCAGACCCGATGGCCCTCGGCCCGGACGGCCTCCAGCGCGCGCACGGTCGAACCGCCGGTCGTGACCACATCCTCGACGAGCATGCAGCGGTCACCGCCGTCCAGCAACGGTCCCTCGATGCGGCGGGCCAGGCCGTGCTGCTTGGTCTCCTTGCGCACGAAGAAGGCCTTCACGTCCGCGCCGCCGGCCAGCGCTGCACAGGCGATCGGGTCCGCGCCCATGGTCATCCCGCCGACGGCGCTGGCATCCCATTCCCGTGCCTGCGCGGCCACCAGCTCGGCCAGGGCCAGGAATCCGGCCGGGCGCAGGATCGCGCGCTTGGCATCGACCAGGTACTGCGCAGTGCGCCCACTGGTGAGGACGACATCGCCGATCACCAAGGCGTGTGTGCGCAGCTCCTGGAGAAGGGTTTCCCGGGCTGTGGTCTGAGCGTCGAGCGACATAGGCGGGCTCATGCTAGCCGCGTCAGCGACCGATTTGCCCGTGATCAGCTCGCCGGCGCGTGACTAGTAGTAGACGTCGACCCAGTTGCCGAACGTCAGCCAGTTATAGGCCGTGATCGCGTCGGCGATCGGCAACCGCATGCATCCGTGGCTCGCCGGGTAATCCGGCGCCGGGTTGTAGCCGTGAATCGCGTAGCCGCCGATGAAGAAGCTCGAGAAGTACATACCGTCAGGCAGGTATCCCGGGTCACGCCGGTAGACCCGGAAGTCCCCCAACACCGTCGGCGTGGAGGGCTTGCCGGAGCTGATCGGGAAGATGTAGTCGATCTTCGAGCCTTCGGCCAGCGCGAGCAGCTGCTTGCCGAGGTTGCCTTCCGCATGTCGGCCGTGCCCGGGGTAGCGGATCTTGAACGTGCCCGCGCCGTTCAGCAGCCGGCTGATCGTGGCGCCTCCCAGAATCTGCGAGGTGCCCCAGCCGAGCAGCCGGTGATAGGCGTCGATGGCCAGCCCGGTGCCGCCGTCGTAGACGCCGGTCCGCGGGACATAGAAGTGCAACGCGGCGAGCCGCTGCTGGATCAGTTCGACGAACCGCCCGGTGGAGCCAAAGCCGATCCGCTCATCCAGGGCCGAGAAGCTGCGACGGTCCTCGAAGCCGAGCTGTGCCGAGGTGCGCGCGTGGGTGGCCTTCACCGTCACGGTCCCAACGCCGGGGCTGACGATTTGCTCTGAGAAACGGCCAAAGGTCTGCCGAGCCGAGGGCCTGACCCGCAGCTGATCGCTCTTGATCAGCTTCCGGCCCAGAAAGACGCGGACCGTGACCCACTGGCCCGGGACGTATGGACGGACGATGCCGTCGATCTGCACGCGGCGCGCGGGCACGCTGACCGGTTGATGGCTGACGAAGAACGCATCGGGGAGCAGAAGCGCCAGCGATCCGGGAGCCGCCGTGGGAGCCACGTTGGGAGTCGTCGTGCCTGTGGTGGCCGCGGCGGCACTTGCCGCCGAGGCGATGGCGGCAGCGGCAGACAGAGCGAGCGCACGTCTGAGAATCCGAAACATGAAGGCAGAGTAAACCAGCGGGATGTCAGCGACGAGCTGGCCGCATGGAATTTGCCGGAATCCGGCCAGTCTCAGCTAACCGCCGCCGGCTCAGCGGCCGGCGCCAGCGGGACCGTGATCGCCGCGATGACCAGCAGCGAACCGACGATCAGGCCGAGGATCGCCCCCGCCGACCAGTGGAGCTGGTTGACCCCGAGGGCGAGGGAGTTGTTGAACGAGTGCAGTGCCATGCACGGGTACAGCGAGCCGGTTCGCCAGCGAACCAGGCACAGGACGAAGCCGAGGAAACCGAGCGGGACCAGATACTCCGGCGAGGCCGAACCGGTGTGGGCCAGGCCGAACAGGATTCCGACCACAACCGCTGCGGCCAGCATGCCCACGTCGCGGCCGAACAGGACGATCCGCCAACGCCGGAGCACGCCGAACAGAAAGCCGCGGAAGAAGAACTCCTCGGCCATCGGTGCGATCACGCAGACGAACACCGCCGCACCGACCAACGCGGCCGTGCTGCGGCTGACGCCGAGCTCGCTCGGAAGCTTGTCCTTGCCGTGGAGGTTGAAGACGGCCGCGTAGGCCCAGGTCAGGAGGTAGTAGCTGACGCCGCCGGCGACGACCAATCTGAGCGCCCTGGACGCCGGAGTGCGCCGGAAGCCGAAGTCCCTCGGCCGGGCGCGGCGATGAATCGAGGCCAGGTAGACGGCAGCGGCCACGAACGCCAGGTCGACGACGACGTCACCGATGATGCTGACCGCCGGCGAGGGGTGCGTGAAGCTGGACCCGCCGGTCGACTGCCCGATCACGTTCACGATGATCACCGCGACCTGTCCGAGCGCCAGCCCCAGCACGACGGCTGCCGGCGCCGCCCACAGGCGCCATGGTGGGCGAGCGGTCTCGTCGGCCGGTCCGGACTCGGGCGCGGCGCCCGGCCGCGCGAGCTGGGGGGGCGGAGTGCTCGGCATCCAAGCGGAGGTTAGGGCTCTCGCTCGAGCTCTCGGAGGCTGCTGATCACCCGCACCCCGGAGGCGGCGCGCAACGGGCCACGCGTGAGCAACACGGGTTCGATGCCGGCCGCGCGGGCGCCGGCGACATCCTCCTCCAGGCTGTCGCCCACGTGCACAGCGTCCGCCGCGGACACGCCGGCAAGCTCGAGGGCGCGCTTGAAGATCGATGGCGACGGTTTTCGCTCGCCGAATTCGGCGGACGTCAGGATGCCGTCCACCAGCGCGCCCACGCCGAGCCGCTGCAGCACGTCGTGCAGTGAGACGTCCCAGTTGCTGAGCACGATCAGGCGCCGGCCGCGCCGGCGTGCGGCCGCGAGCGCCGGACGGACGTCGGCGAACACGCTGAACTGCAGCGAGTCCAGCAGTATCGCGACCATCTGCTCGGGGTCGGACCCGGCCAGGGCCGTGGAGCACGGAAGCGCATCGAGCAGCACCGCGGCGCAGCGCTGACGCAGCGCCGTCAGGCTCTCCGGATCCTTGCCCGTCTGTAGGTGCTGTCGGTAGAAGGAGATCTCGGCGGCGATCGCCCGCTCGGCCTGGCGTGCGGTCACCTCGACGCCCAAGCGGGCGACCAGCTGCTGACGGAGGCGCGGCGCCGGCGGCTCAAGCGCGACCAGGGTGCCGAGCGCGTCGAGCAGCAATGCTCTCGGACTCGACCGGCCGGCGGTAGGACGGCGGGCAGGCATCGCGGCCATGCAAGCAGCTTTTGGAGGACCCGCGTGCGGCGGCGCGAACCAAGCATCCGGCTACACTCAAGCCTCCCCGTTTTGGCGCCGAGACCGGGCTCGTGCGCTCTTCCACGGCCCTTCAATCCATGAGTCGACGCGACAGACAGCGCCGCCGCAAACGCAATCGCGGCTCCCCCATCAGGCGAGCCCTCGTGCTCACCGCGGTGCTCAGCGTGGCCGGAATCGCCCTCGGCGTGGCTGGCGTCGCGGGATGGGTAGTGAGCGTGGCGGACTCGGCCCCGGACATCGCCCAACTCAAGCCGCGCGACCCAGGTCAGCTATCCGAGGTGATCGCCAGCGACGGCAGCCTGCTCGGCTACATCTCCTCGGACGTGCTTCGCACATACGTTGCGGACAACCAGATCCCCAGGGTGCTGAAGAACGCGACCATCGCGATCGAGGACCGCCGCTTCTACCACCATGGCGGCATCGACTACCAGGGGATCCTCCGCGCCGGAGTCCGGGACGTATTCGGTGGAGGGGGAGCGATCCAGGGCGGGTCGACGCTGACGATGCAGCTGGTTCGCAACATCTATCTGCCGTATCAGCTCGCTGACACCAGATCGCTCAAGCGCAAGATCATCGAGGCCAAGCTCGCGGAGGAGCTGGAGCAGAAGCACTCGAAGAACTGGATCCTCACCCAATACCTCAACGACGTCGATTACGGCACCCTCGGCGGTAAGACGGCGGTCGGGGTGGGCGCGGCCGCGCAGCTGTACTTCGATAAGCCCGCCGACCGGCTCAACCTTGCCCAGGCGGCACTGCTCGCCGGCCTTCCCCAGGCCCCATCCCAGTACAACCCCTTCCTGGCCCCCGATCTCGCGCGCCAGCGCCGCCGCGCGGTGCTTCATGCGATGGTCCAGTCGCACTACATCACCGCCGCCCAGGGAGCTAGAGCCGACGCGTCGCGACTGCAGACCAAACGCAACAACGCGTACACGCTGAAGCGCGAGCCGTACGTGTTCGACTACGTCAAGCAGTCCCTGATCAGGCGGTTCGGGCGGAAGACGGTCGAAAAGGGCGGCCTCAAGGTCTTTACGACGATCGACCTCAAACGCCAGCAGGAGGCGCGTAACGCTCTGCTGGCCAACGAGGGACAGCCGGGAGATCCGGCCGCGGCGCTGGTCTCGATCGACCCGCACAACGGCCACATCCTGGCCGTGGCCACCACCTCGAGCTACGACCAGACGAACTTCGACTACGCCACCCAGGCACGCCGGCAGACCGGCTCGGCATTCAAGGTGTTCTCGCTGATGACGCTGATTCACGACTTCCACGGGGACCCCAACCAAACCTTCTACACGTCCAAGGAGCTGCTGCCGGGATGGCTGCCGGGGTACCCGTCCTACCACGTGCAGACCTCCGAGAAGAGCTACCAGGGCAACATCAGCGTGGCCAAGGCCACGACGGTCTCCGACAACACAGTATTCGCGCAGCTCGCCCAGGATCTGACGATGGATAAGGTCAGCGCTACCGCTCATGCGATGGGCATCACCTCCCCGCTGACCGGATTCCCATCCGAAGCGCTGGGGGCGGTTGCGGTCTCGCCGCTGGAGATGGCCGACGCCTACGCCACGCTGGCCAGCGGGGGAGTCCATCACGACCCAACGGCGATCAGCAAGGTCGTGTTCGCCGACGGCAGCGTCAGCGACTTCGGCGCCACCTCCAGCCGGCGCGTATTCACCGACGGCGAGGCTGACGCCGCCACGCAGGTGCTGAAGACGGTGATCCAGAGCGGTACCGGGACCGCCGCAGGCTTCGGCTGCCCGGCGGCCGGTAAGACCGGGACGACCAGCAACTTCACCGACGCGTACTTCGACGGATATACGCCGCAGCTCGCCACTGCGGTGTGGGTCGGCTTCCCGAAGTCGACGATCTCCATGAATAACGTCAACGGCCTCGGTCAGGGCTTCGGCGGGACGCTCGCCGCGCCGATCTGGCGCGACTACATGACCCAGGCGAGCAACGGCTACTGCGCCGACTTTCCTCAGCCCACGACGCCGTTCAGCGGCACGGCTTTCTTCGGCAGGTTCGCCAGCACGGGGAGCAAATCCGACAACTCCTCGACGAGCGCCGGCGCCAACGGCGGGACGACCACCGGCACCTCGACCTCGCCGTACAACAACCCCACCCTGTACGCGCATCCGCCGCAGGCGACCCCCAACGGCAGCGGGAAGCGCGGGAACGGGCCACCTGCTGGGTCTGGCAACGGCCATCAGCCGAGCAGCGGCGGCGCAGGGGTCAAGCATCCCTAGCCCCCTGCTAGCGTAGTCCGGCCGGGCGGGCATACGCGCCTGCCCAATAACACCGCATTCACACTCAGGTACTCAAATGCCGAAGGAAGAAAAAGTCGAGCTCGAAGGAGAGGTCGTCGAGGCCCTGCCCAACGCGATGTTCCGCGTCAAGCTTGACAACATGGACCGAGTTGTCCTCGGCCACGTGGCCGGCAAGATGCGACGGTTCCGAATCCGCATCCTCCCGGGCGACCGCGTACGGGTCGAGCTGTCCCCGTACGATCTGGACCGCGCGCGGATCGTCTACCGCCACCGTTGAGAACCCCACGCGTGCGGGAGCTCGAGCTGATCGAAGCGCTCGAGCAGCTGTTGGGGAGTGGCGACCCGCGCGTCCTGCGCGGGCTCGGCGATGACGGCGCCGTCGTACGGGCAAGGCCATATTCGGTCACCTCCGTCGACGCGATGGTCGACGGCGTCCACTTCCTGGCGTCTGAGCTGTCTCCCGCGGAGATCGGCCACCGCGCGCTGGCCGGCGCCCTGTCGGATCTCGCCGCGATGGGCGCCGAGCCCGGCGAGGCATACCTGGCCCTGGGTCTGACGCCGCAGCACGGCAGCGAGTTCGCTCTCGAGCTGGTGCGCAGCGCGCAGGCTCTGGCCGAACGCTACAGCGTGACGATCGCGGGCGGAGACGTGACCAGCTCCGGTGCCCTGTTCGTAGCCTTCACCGTGGTGGGCTGGAGTGAGGACCCGGCTTGGCTGGTGGGACGCGACGACGCCCGGCCGGGAGACCTCGTTGGCGTCACCGGGAGACTGGGGGGCTCTGGTGCGGGCCTCGCGTTGATTCAAGGTCGGGCGCTGGTCGAGTCCGAACAGCACCGCCACTCCCTGCGTGAGCGGTACGCTCGCCCCCAACCCCGCCTGCAGGCAGGACAGCTGCTGGCCCGGTCGGGCGTGCGGGCGATGATCGATCTCTCTGACGGTTTGGCCACAGACGCCGACCATCTGGCGCGGCGCAGCGGGGTGCAGCTAGAGCTGTCCCTGAGCGCGCTACCGCTCGCCGAGTCCCTGCCCGAGGTGGCGGCACAGCTCGGAGTACCGCCGGCTTCGTTCGCGGCCACCGCCGGCGAGGACTACGAGCTCCTGCTGTGCGCACCTCGACGCGCTCGGGACACAATCGACACGCTGCTTGGCGCCCAATCTCCCGCTGTCGGGGTGAGCTGGATCGGCGAGGTCACCGACGGTCCGCCGGGCGTCGTGTTCGGCGACGCCGACGGACCTATATCCGGATACGAGCACCAGCTCTAGGCGCCCGTTTGGAGGCGTGGACTCACGACGGAGCCCTGGCGGCCGATGAGGCTAGGCCCCGGGGGAGGCCTGCACGGCTGGCTGGACCTCCTGCAGACGGGCGAACACGATGATTCGCTGAGCTGCGCTGTACAGCGGATGGCATGCCGATAGGACAAGCCGGTCATAGCCGACGTTGTTGATCACCCACAGCGCGGTGGGCAGGACGATCCTGCGGGTCTGCACGACGTAGGTGAAGCGTCCATAGGGCATCCTCACCACGATCTGGTCGCCACTGCCGAGGACGTCGATGCGGCGAAACGGCGCCAGGTAGGTCGTTCGGTGGCCGGCGATCGCGACCGTCTGGCCGAGCCCGGGAAGCGAGGTAGTGGGGTAGTGGCCGGGACCCTTTTCCAGGCTCGAGGTGTCGGTTCCCTGAACGATGTCGAAGCTGGCCCCGATCTTCGAGATCGAAATCCTCCCGATCGCGGCGCCGGTCGCGACCTTCCGCTCCTCCCGCCGCGCCAGGTAGCGGATGCGCGCCTGCATCGAGCGCAGCGACCCGAGCGCCTGGAGGTCCAGCTGCGTCAGAGGGGCGCTCTTGAAGCTGAGAAACCGTGTGTCGATCTGGCTGCGCTTGACCATCGCGATGACCGCCGTCACGGGCTCCTGCCAGACGAGCGTGACGCCCGCATCGAGGACGAGCAGCAGCCCCGAGATGATCAGGACCGACGAGATGTCGCGCAACAGTCTTCTCATCGACGCAGTGCCGACTCGGTTCCTCCGAGCGAGCCTGGACCAGCGTAGGAGATCGGGCCGCGAACGGTAACCGGCGCGTCCTCGGGCCGCGGCTGGCGCTGGGTCCGCACCGCGATCAGCACCACCGAGACCAGGCACCCCAGGACCACGCTCCACTCGCAGGCGGCGAGCAGTCCGATCTGGCCGCCGGCCACCAGCAGCACGCCGTGCCAGAGCCCATCCACCGGACCAAGGCCCTCGGTGCCGATGTAGTACAGAAACGCGAGTACCACCGGCGCGAGGCCGCCGAGCAGCAGCAGCGCGCTCAGCCCCGGATGGGGACGTGCCTCGGGCTCGACGACCCACATCCACAGGTGCAGCGCCGGAATGATCAGCAGTGCGGCGAACGGGTTGAGCGCCCAGAGGGCGAAGGTCACCATCAACAAGACAATCAGCACGCCGATCGAGCGGCCTGGATCAACGCCTTCGGGTCCTGACGGCCGGCGCGTTCCCGCGACCGCGTCGACCAACCGGGGCATTGCCCATGACGAGCTCAGCAGGACCAGCGTCGCCACGGCGACCACGGCGACCGCGGCCCCATGCAGCGGCACTTCCCCGGCGGCAACCGGCCCCGGTGGCGCTGCCGTGAGCGCGCCCAGCAGCCGCGCCCCGATGACCACCAAGGCGGCGAGCACGAACGGCACGCAGCCAGCGAGCACCCGCCCCAGACCGAGGGCCACCGAGTGGCCTCGGCGCCGGACCCGGGCGAAGCCGTCGACCACCGCGAACGCCACTGGAGCCATCAGTACGAGCACCAGCAACTTGATCGCCCAGCCGGGCAGGACCTTGCCGGAATACAGGAGGTAGGCCGAGGCCGGGGGCACACCAGCGCCGCCATCCAGCGCATTGATCGTCTGCAGCACGGCGCGGCCGAGCGTGTTGAGCCGGTCGGGGTTGGTCGCCTCGTTGGCCGGAGCGGGATGATCACCGGACAGCGACAGCGAGACCGCCGGAATTCCGCGCGCGCCAAACGGGCCCTGATCGCTGAGGGTCAGCGGAAAGGCGAGGTGCGCCAGCTGGCCCCCGAGGCTGGTCCCTCCGGGCCGCAGCCCGGTCTGAGCGCTGAGCGCGGCGGCGAGCGTGTTGCGCAGCAGTGGCGGCGCAAGCCGTGGGCCGGTTGACCAGGGCACCAGCACCGGCTGACGGATGCGCGGGCCGGCCAGGTCGCCGAGCGAGATCACCGCATCCACCGGTCCGCTGATCGTCCGCGCGAGTTCGCTCGCGCCGGCCAGGCCGGCCGAGCCGCTGGTCGATGCCAGCACGATCGTCCGGTGCTGAGTCTCGCCGGCGAGCACGCGCGCAAGCTCGAGCAGCACCGCCGTTCCGGATAGGTCCGCCGCCGCGGGTGTGCCGAGCGCATCCCGGTGGGAGAGCACCACGATGCTTCCGGCGGACAGCCCGGTGCGTACCGCGGTCACCGTCTCGAGGGTGCGCGTTCCATCCACAGTGCGCGCGGCGAACAGGTGCTGGCCCACCTGATAGCCGTATTGACTGAGCTTGGCGCTGACGAACGACGCCACGTCCTCGTCGCCGGTCGAGCCCGGCCGGCGACTGGGATTGTTCTGGGCCAGGGACGTCAGCGTCGAATAAGCGCCCTGGCCGTTGAATGCGTCCGGTGCCAGCGAAGCACCGAGCGGTCCCTGCTGATCGAGCAGCGAGAAGGCGACAACGACCACAGCCAGCGCGACCGCGACGAAGCCCGTCCGGTAGAGGCGCGGATCCAGCATCGGCCCGACAGAGGTTATCCAGGGTCGCGGGTGAGCCCGACGGTTGGGGGCACTACTCTTGTGCTCAGAGGACGGATCCAGTGACTGATCGATCAGCTCGCATCCTGCTCGTGGACGATGAGCAGTCGATCCAAGCGCTCCTGTCGTACCCCCTGCGCAAGGAGGGGTACGACGTCGTCCAGGCGACCGACGGACGCCAGGCGCTCGACCGCTTCGAGGAGCAGCCCTTCGATCTCGTCGTGCTCGACCTGATGCTCCCCAAGATCGATGGGCTCGAGGTCTGCCGGCGCCTGCGCAGCCGCAGCTCGGTCCCGATCATCATGCTGACGGCCAAGTCCGAGGAGATCGACAAGGTGCTCGGGCTCGAGCTTGGGGCCGATGACTACATCACCAAACCGTTCTCATTGCGGGAGTTCTCCAGTCGCATCAAGGCCGCGCTTCGGCGCGCCGAGATGAGCCGCCCGGCCGAGACCGCTCCTGACGAGGCTCCGTTGCTCGTCCGCGAGCTGCGGATCGACTTCCCCAAGCGGCTCGCGCGGGTGCGCGGCGACGACTCGCAGCTGACCTTTGTGGAGTTCGAGATCCTGGCCGCGCTGGCCCGGGCGCCGGGGCGTGTGTTCACCCGGGACATGCTGCTGGCGCGGATCTGGGGAGACTCCGCCTATCGCGATCCCCGCACCATCGATGTTCACATCCGTCACCTGCGCGAAAAGATCGAGCGAGACCCCAAGGACCCCGAATACCTGTTCACGGTGCGTGGAGTCGGCTATCGGTTCCGCGACACGGAGCTTTAGGAGCGCCGCGCCCGCGGGTCGATGACGATCTCGCTCAGCAATCGGCTGGCGCTGGTGTTCTCGGCGATCACCTTCCTCGCCATCGGCGTGCTCTACATGTACGTGGCTCCTGGGCTGCAGACGCGCTTGATCAGAGAGAAGCTGGGCGGGTTGGCGACAGCCGCCCAGAACGACTCCGGCCCGATCATCCGCACGGTTGGAAGCTCCGACACACGCGGCTCGATCCAGGCCAAGGTCAACAGCGCCGCGCTCGCGTCGGGCTCACGGGTGACGCTGATGTCGGTCTCGATCGCCGTTGCACCGGCGGGCGGCCAGCTTTCACTGCTCGCTGACTCGAGCAACCCGAGCGCCGCGGCGCGACTCGGGTTCCCGGCGGCTCACCAGGCCGTGGCGACTGGAACCCTACAGACGGGAACCGAGCACGCCGCAGGCGGAACCGTGGCCGAGGCCGCCTTCCCGGTCAACTATCAGGGCCGCGTGGTGCGCGTGATCGTGTACTCCGATCCGGTCTCGGACATCGTCCGCAACGTCGCCACCGTACGTCACGAGATCCTGGTCGCCGGCGGAATCGCCCTGCTGCTCGCGCTGGTCGGTGGCTACCTCTTGGCCCGGGCGCTGGCCCAGCGCGTCAAGCGGCTCGAGCGGGCGGCCGAACGGGTCGCCGCTGGCGAGTTCGAGCACCCGATCCCGGTCAGCTCCAGCGACGAGCTGGGACAGCTGGCGAAGGCGTTCAACGACATGCAGCGGCAGCTGGCCCAGCTGGACCTGGCCCGCAAGAAGTTCATCGCCACCGCCTCGCACGAGCTGCGCACG
>CAXMLR010000411.1:0-9710 GCA_964194275.1 uncultured Solirubrobacterales bacterium | reverse complement strand
CAGCGCGACTTCACGCGGTCGTTTGCGACCCAGCGCAAGATTCGCCGGATGAAGGAGGAGGCCGATCCCGACGTCACGCTGACCCACGACACCGGCTGCGTGACGACCCTCGACAAGAGCCAGTTCGCGGCCAAGGCGCAGGATCCGAGCTTCGCGACGATCCCGGTGCTGTCCGAGGCGCAGTTCGCCGCCTTGGCGATGGGCGCGCACCCCTACCTGGTCTGCCAGCTGCATTGGCACGCCGCCGACTACAGGCCGCTGCTGGAGAAGATGGGCATCGACTGGGAGCAGGCGTGGGCGGAGTTTCAAGAGGCGTGCGGGAAGCTCGAGCGCGGCGAGCAGCAGTATCTGGGTTGGGAGGATTGCGATGTCTGAGGCGGTTGTCGTGATCGGCGGCGGGCCTGGCGGGATCGAAGCGGCGCGTGGTGTCGCTGACCTCGGCGTGCGCAGCATCGTGGTCGAGCAGCGCGAGCGCCTCGGCGGCACGCCGATCTTCGCGCGGTACGCCGCCCTGACCCCGTACTTCGCTGACGCCGAGGAAGCGATGGACGCGATGATCGCCGAGCTCGAGCAGCGAAAGCTGGCCGAAGTGCGCACCTCGACCACGGTGACCGGGGTGGCCGGCGAGGCCGGGGCGTTCACCATCTCCCTGTCCAGCGGCGAGAGTATCGAGGCCGCGGCGGTGATCGTCGCAACCGGCTTTGATCACTTCGACCCGGGGCGTGAGCGCCAGATCTATAACTATTACCAGTATCCCGACGTGCTGACGTTGCAGGATCTCGAGGCGCAGCTCAAGGAGCACCAGGTGCTGGTTCCCTCGACCGGCAAGCCCCCCGAGAGCATCTGCTGGGTGCAGTGCGTCGGCTCCCGTGACCGCAACATCGGCAACGAGTGGTGTTCGAAGGTCTGCTGCGGCATCGCCTCCAAGCAGGCGATCGAGGTCCGCAAGCTGGTCCCCGCCTCGCGTGCCTACATCTTCTACATCGACATGCGGATGTACGGCTATTGGGAGACCCAGCTTTATTGGCCCGCGCAGGAGCAGTACCACGTCCAGTACATCAAGGGGATCATCACCGAGGTGCTCGAGCGGGGCGACCGGTTGATCGTGCGGGGAGAGGACACGACGATGGGGCGTCCGATGGAGGTTCCGATGGACATGGTGGTGCTATCGGTGGGAATGGAGCCCTCGGTTGGCACCAAGGACATGGCTCAGCTGCTCGGGATCGAGCAGAACAAATATGGCTGGATCGACGTTGTCAATCCTCCGTTGGAAACGGTCAAGACCTCGCGCGAAGGCGTCTTTGCCTGTGGCGCCGCGCTTGGGCCTGCCGATTTGGAGGACACGATCTCGTCGGCCGGGGCGGCCGCGAACAAGGCCGTGTCGTTGGTCCGGCGCCGAAGCATGGCGGCCGCGTAGGATGGCGGGAGGCGCCGGACCGATTGGCGTTACCGCCCTGCCCCAGGTCGATGTTCCGACCGCGAAGGAGCTGATCGAGCAGATCCATCAGCACCTGAGCGTCGACGAGCTGGCGGGATTGGTCAGCGAGCTGGAGCGCAAGGTGCAGGCGATGCGCGAGCTGTTGCTCACCTCGCCGGCTGACTCGGGGCGCCTGCGCTCAGCGCTCGCGTGGACGTTCGTCGGACGCCGGCGGGCCAGTGCAGTCCTGGGTATTCGTAGCGACGAGGAGCTGGCCGCCTGGGTCGGCGAGCTGATCGACTCAGATGACCCCGTCGCCGGGCGCTTTGAGCGCTTCTGCGCTGGCGCTGGCTCGCTTCAGAGCGCCGCTGCCGCCGAGCTGGCGTCTGAGTTGCTGCACTTCACCCACCCCGAGCGCCACGGGCTGTGGACGCGCTGGATCTGGAGCCCGGCAAGTCGCACGGGAGCGCTGCCGCTGCTCATCGGCGAGGACTACGAGCTCGAGGCCGCCGGCCTCGGCGGCAGCTACGAGCGAGTTTGCGAAGCGCTGCGCGCGCTTGATCAGTCCCCTGAAGCAGGCGCGTTTCGCCTCGGCGGCGGGGGCAGCCTGGGCACGGATGTGCTGCTCGCGTGCACCTACGGCGTCTACATGCGCACGGTCCTGGGACTGAAGATGACCCAGGAGTTCAACGCGCTCGTACCCCCCATGGCCGAGCTGGTCCGCCGCCTGCTAGGCACCCACCACCACCGCGAGGAGGCCTAGGTCGCATGCCCGTTGGAGGTCATAAGCAGCTCCCGATCGTTAACGAGATCCCGTCCGCGACGGTCGGGGGCGTCGAGCTGACCGCCGAGTGGAACCGCCAGTTCGAGCCGCGCGTGATCGACGACTACGACACTTCCCCGCTGTTCGCACTCGCGCAGCTGAGTGAGGCTGAATCGATCGAGTGGTGCTACGGCTGCGGGAAGTGCGTACCGGTCTGTCCCGTCGACGTGGTGGGCGAGTACGGACCGCTCAAGGTCCATCGCAAGCTCCAGCGGGGAATCGACCTGCTCGAGGATCCGGACCTGTGGCTGTGCACGACCTGCGGCAACTGTCTGCGCGTGTGCCCGAAGTCGGTGGACATGATGAAGATCATGCCCGCGGCGCGCGAGGCGGCGATGAGCGAGGGCAAGGAGGTGCCGGCCGAGCTGCAGGGCGTGTTCGAGTCGACGTTCAAGTACGGCAACGCGCTCGGCCAGTCCCCGCGCAAGCGGACGGCGTGGACCCGTAAGGCGGGCGTGGCGGTCCGCGATCTGACCAAGGAGCCAGGTCGAGTCGAGTACCTGCTCTACGTCGAGGACTACTGGGCATACCACCCGCGCGGCAACGACGCGGCGCAGGCGTTTGCGCGGATTCTGCACCACCTGGACGTCGACTACGGGACCCTCGGCCACGAGGAGAGAACGCTCGGTGACTCGCAACGGCTTGCCGGTGAGAAGGGGCTGTTCGAGATGCTGATGGATCAGGTGGTCCAGACGCTCGACCGCTACGAGTTCGGCGCGATCGTCACCCCCGACCCGCACGGCTTCAACGCGCTGGCCAAGGTGTACCCGAAGTACGGCCATGACTTCGAGGTGCTGCACTACACCCAACTGCTCGCGCCGCTCGTCGACCGCCTGCCCTTCAAGCAGGAGCTGGAGCTCAAGGTCACCTTTCACGACCCCTGCTACCTGGGACGACACAACGGTGAGTACGACGCGCCCCGGCGGATCCTCGAAGCGATCCCCGGGGTCGAGCTGGTCGAGATGATGCGCAGCCGCGAGAACGGATATTGCTGTGGCGGCGGCGGAGGCGGGATGTGGCTCGACGGCCACACCCAGAATCACACCAGTGAGCGCCTGTCCGAGCGGCGCGTCCGCGAGGCGGCCGAGACCGGCGCCGACGTGCTGGCGGTGTGCTGTCCCTACGAGGTCTCGCGGTTCGAGGATGGGGCGAAGTCGACCGGACTCGATGGGCAGCTGAAGGTTCGTGACCTGTCTGAGCTGGTGGACGAGGCGCTCGGCGGACTGGCCGCGATCGAGAGCCAGGGCAGCACGCCATGACCGCGACGTTGCGCGTGATCGATGCCGGTCAGGTGACTGCGCTGCGCTCGCAGGCGCTGTGGCACGGGATCGCCGACGCGATGACCCCGAGCGAGGACCCTGTGCTGTCGTTCTGCCGTCCCGCCGAGCCATACGTGTGCGTCGGCTACCACCGCCGGCTGGACGAGCTCGATCTTGCCGCGTGCGACGCGCTGGGGTTGCCGGTGCTTCGCCGCCAGATCGGGGGCGGACCGGTGTATCTGGACTCCGATCAGCTCTTCTTCGGGCTCTGCCTGCCGGCCGCCTGCGCACCGTCGAGCGTTTCGCGCCTCTACGAGACGCTGCTGGAACCTGCCGCGGCGGCGCTGCGCGAACTCGGCGTCAACGCCCACGTGGCGGGCACCAACGACCTCGTCGCCGACGGCCGCAAGGTGTCGGGCACCGGAGCAGGACGGATCGGGGGCGGCGTGGTCGTGGTCGGCAACGTCATGTTCTCGTTCCCCCACGAGCGCATGGCCGCCGTCCTGCGGCTGCCCGACGAGGACATGCGCTCAGAGTGCCTGCGTTTGATGCGCGCCAACGTCAGTGCTTTGCCGGCTCTTGATGAGGAATCGGTCAAGAACGCGCTGCGCCGCGCCTATGGCTCCGCATTCGGACGGACGGCGTTGCCCAGCACCCCTCTCCAGCACGAGGAAGCTGCGATCGCCCGCTGGGAGCGACGGCTGGCCGATCCCGACTGGACGGCTGGTCCATCGCTACCGTCGCCAGTCGGTCGCCAGGTCAAGGTTCGTGCCGGGGTCTGGGTGTACGACGGATCCCACGAGGACCTGCACGTGCGCACCACGGTGGAGGACGGGCGCGTCACCGTCGCCCACGTGCAAGCCCCCGACCTCAACGGCGCTACCACCGCCCTCGCCCGCGCAATGCTCGGGGTCCCGGCGCACCGGGAGGCGCTCACCGCAAGCCTGGCGGAGTTTGGGCCGGCCGGCGCACGTGTACTGAAGGCGCTGGAGCCAGGTCTGGTGGTGCGCTGATGTCCGCCGCCGCCACATCATTCACCGTCGCGGGTTATGAGCTCGCCGGCGACCGGCGCTACGACCGGGACCGCAACCTGTGGGTCGCCGAGCGCGGCGAAGGGCGCGTGCGGGTCGGTTTTGACCCGCTCGGCGCCGAGACCACGGGCGACATCGTCGCGATCTCATTCGTTGCCATCGCCACGCGCTTGACGCGGGGCGCGGCGTTGGCGACGGTCGAAGCGGCAAAGTTCGTCGGTCCTCTGAGCACGCCCGTCGGCGGTACCTTGCTTGCCGTCAACGACGAGGTGCTGCTGGCGCCCGGTCGGGTCAACGCCGACCCCTTCGGCGCCTGGCTGGTGGAGCTCGGCGACGTCGACCCAAGAGATCTGGAGCAGCTGCTCACCGGGGAGAAAGCGGTCGCCGCCTGGTTCTCCGTCGCCGTCGAACGCTTCCGTCGACAGGGGGCGATAGCGGAATGAGCGCCACCTCCCCACTGAGCGCAAGCAGCCTGGAGATGAACGACGGGCTGAAGATCCGGCTTGAGCGCTTCGGCACCGACATACAGTTCTACGCCCCTGGGTTGAAACGCTGGAGTTCGAGCGAATGGACGCCGAAGCGGGCGAATCGCTTCTTGCCGGTCTCGGTCACCGGCACCGCGTGCGCGCTCCAATGCGATCACTGTAAGACCAAGGTGCTCGAGGGGATGATTACGCTCGACACCGACCGCGACCTGTTTGCCACCGCTAAGCGCCTGCACGATCAGGGCACCGACGGGGTGCTCGTCTCGGGCGGCTCTACGCGGCGCGGCGGCGTGCCGCTGTTGCCGCACGTGGATGCGATGCGTCGCGTGCGCGAGGAGCTCGGCATGCGCGTGATCGTCCACTCGGGTGTGGTCTCACCCAAGCTCGCCGCAGGACTCGTCAGTGCGGGTGTCGATGGTGTGATGCTCGACATCATCGGCGCTGAGGCGACGGTCCGCGAGGTTTACCACCTTGATCTAACCCCGGACGATTTCGATCGCTCGCTGGGACTGCTGGCCGAGCACGGGCTGCGCATCATCCCTCACATCGTGCTCGGGCTGCACTACGGACAGTTCCTGGGCGAATGGGACGCGCTCGAGATGATCGCTCGTCACCCCGTCTCGACGCTGATCCTGGTGGTCCTGACACCGCTCGTCGGCACGCCGATGGGGCACCTGCCGCCGCCGCCGGTCAAGGACGTGACCGACTTCTTCGCCACCGCCCGCACGCGTATGCCGGACACGCGCGTCAACCTTGGCTGCGGACGGCCGATGGGGGAGATGAAGGTCGCGCTGGACCGCGCCGCGATCGATCATGGGCTCAACGGGATCGCGTATCCGGCTGAGGGCATGGTCGCTTACGCGCGCGAGCGAGGCCTGACGCCGGCGTTTCACGAGTACTGCTGCTCGTTGACGTGGGCTGAGCTATGACGGCGTGGAGACTGATCACAGACACCGACGCGGCTGCGGCCGCTGGACTCGCCGCCGACGAGGCCCTGATGCTGCACTTCGCCCGCGGCCAAGCGTCGCCCTCCGACGCGACGCTGCGGCTCTACACCTACCGGCCGCACTGCGCGCTGGTCGGTCGCTACCAGGATCTGGAGGCCGAGCTGCACCTCGAGGCATGCCAGCAGCTCGGGATCGAAGTCGGCCGCCGGCCAACCGGCGGAGGCGCGATCATCATGGGGCCAGGGCAGCTCGGGGTCGCGGTCACGACGCGAGCCCCGGCCGGGATCAGCCCACGCGAGCTCCTGCGCCAGTATGCCGACGGGATCGTCGCCGGCCTCGCGACGCTTGGGGTGCCGGCACGCTTCCGGGGAAAGAACGACCTAGAGGTCAGCGGGCGCAAGATCGCCGGGCTCGGCCTGTACGTAGACGACCACGGCGCGCTGCTGTTCCATTCGAGCATCCTCGCCGACCTCGACGTCGAGCTGATGCTCGAGGCGCTGCGCATCCCCGGCGCCAAGCTCGCCGACAAGGGCATCGCCCGCGTGCAGGAGCGAATCACCACCGTTACACGCGAGACCGCACGTCCCTGGTCCGGAGCGGATCTGTTCGGCGTGATCGCCGACGGGTTCCGCGAAGCGCTCGGCATCGAGCTGGCGCGCTCTGAGCTCGACGCGCAGGAGCGCGACCGCGCGCGCGAGCTGGCCAGCGACCGCTATGCGTCAGAACGCTGGCTGCAGGGGCGGATCGCAATCGCCGGAGCGCGCGGGACGGCGACCCTAAAGACACCGGCCGGGCTCGTACGGGTATACGCGGGCGTTCAGGCTGGATCGTTGTCCTCGCTGATGATCGCCGGCGACTTCTTGGTGATGTCGCCTCGTCTGCTCGCGCTCGAGTCCGCGCTGCGATGGTGCCGCGCGGACCCCGAGCGGATCGCTGAGGTCGCCAACCGCGAGCTTGACGGCGACGAACTGGGAGTGTCCTCGGGACAGATCGCCGGTGCTGTCTGGAGCGCTGCGGAGCGGGCGCTCGGGCGGCTGGGTCAAGCGGCGCCGGTGCGCCCGGAGGGCTCGTGCTACTTCCCGGACGGCAGCCAGGTTACCCGCGAGCCCGGACCCGAGGTCCTCGCATGAGCTCGACGACGCTCGAGCTTTCGCGGGCCGAGGAACAGCCCCCACGTCAGGAGAGCCCCGAATGGGTGCGGATCTCCTACGCCAGCGCGATCGCGCTGCGCTTCAAATCCGGCCGGTTCACGCGGCCGTTCGCGTTCGGCGGAATCAACCTCCTGCTCTCCTATGACCGCGGCTGCCTATCGGATTGCGGCTACTGCGGTCTGGCGCGCAACCGGCCCGGTGACTACGAGGACAAGTCGTTTATCCGGGTCGAGTGGCCGCTGGTGCAGACCGACGAGCTCGTCCAGCGGCTGGTTTCCGACGAGGATCGCCTCACCCGTCTGTGCATCTCGATGGTCACCCACGGCCGAGCGTATCCCGACACGCTGGACATCGCGCAGCGGATCACGCGCAGCGTGAACGCCCCCCTGTCACTGCTGGTTGCCCCACCGACGTTGAACGAGAAGCGCCTGCAGGCCTTCAAGGACGCTGGGACAGACATGATCGGGATCGGCCTCGACGCGGTTACCGAGGACCTGTTTCGCTCGCTGCGATCAGACGTGCCCAAGGGCGGGCTCAAGTGGCCGCAGTACTGGCGGATCGTCGACGCTTCGCGCGCGATCTTCGGCCCGTGGAAGGTCAACTGTCACACGCTCGTCGGGCTCGGCGAGACCGACGCCGACCTGATGGGGATCTTCGGCCGCCTGCTCGACCGCCAGATCTTCTCGTACCTGTTCTGCTTCAACCCCGAGCCCGACTCCAGAATGGGCGACCTCCCCAAGACGCCGCTGCACCGCTGGCGTCGCATCCAGCTGGCGAAGTTCCTGCTCGAGGAGCGCGGGCTCGATCCGAGCGCCTTCCGGTTCGACGACGATGGTGCGCTGGCGCGCATCCATGCCCCCCGGGACCTGGTGGAGGCGGTGGTCGAGGACGGCCACGCCTTCATGACCAACGGCTGTCCGTCCTCGGGCGGCGAGCCCGGCTGCACCCGCCCGATGGGCAGCTGGCGACCAACCGAGGCCCCGCGCGACTTTCCCTGGCGCCCAACGAGCCTCGAGACCCGCGAGATTCGGGTGGCCCTGGGCCTGGATGACCTCGTTCGCCAGGGTCCCGGCCCGTCCCGATCCCCCGAGCTGTGCGCCCCGCCCGCCGCGGGGCGGGCTCCCGACCCAGGAGAGAGCGCATGAACATCGTGGTTTTCCTCAAGCAGACCGTGGACCTCGTCGAGGAGCTCGAGCTCAACGCCGACGGCACCGGCGTCGAACGCGAGTACCTCACCTTCAAGCTCAACGAGTGGGACGACCAGGCGCTCGAGGAGGCCCTGCTGCTCAAGGATCAGGCCGGCGCCACCGTCACCGTGGTCGCTCTCGAGGAGCCCGACGTCGAGCAGAGCCTGTACTCCGCGCTGGCCAAGGGAGCCGACCACGCGATCAAGCTCACCGGTGACTTCGAGAACGGGATCTCGAGCCATCAGCGCGCGGCGATCCTGGCCGAGCACCTCAAGGCGGAGGACTTTGACCTGGCCCTGATCGGCGTGCAGACGCCCGAGGACCTGGATGGTCAGGCCGGCGTGATCCTCGCCGGGATGCTCGGCTTGCCCCACGTCTCGGTGGTGATCGGGGTGCAGCCGCAGGACGGCGGACTGAAGGTCAGCCAGGAGTTCGGGGCCGGCGTCGTGCACGAGCTGAAGCTAACCGGGCCGGCGGTGATCGGGATTCAGGCCGCGCGCGAAGCGCCCCGCTACGTCCCGATCTCGCGGGTCAGGGCGGCGATGCAGGAAGGCGGGATCGAGGAGCGCCCGGCGCCCGATGTGAGCGCCGAGCCTCAGATCACCGTGCGGCGGATGTACGCACCGCAATCGACGTCGCACGCCGAGATGCTGAGCGGCGGTACCGACGCCGTGGCCGCGCGCATCGTCGAGATCCTGCGCGACCGCGGCGCACTGAAGGCTTAACCGTCCGAAAGGAGCAGACCATGGGCAACGATATCTTCGTCCTCGTAGAGCACCACGACGGCGCCGTCACCGACCCCACACACGAGCTGCTGGGCAAGGCGGCAGAGCTCGCCGGCGAAAGCGGTGGGCGGGTCATGGCCTGCCTGCTGGGCAACAACGCGCGCGAGCTCGCCGAGGGCCTGGGCGCTGACGTCGTGCTGTTCGTCGAGCACCCGGCGCTCGAGACCTTCCTGCCCGAGGCGTATGTGGCCGCGCTCGGGGCGTTGATCGCCGAGCGCGACCCGCGACTGGTCATGATCGCCAATACGACGGTCGGCATGGACGTCGCGGGCGCGCTGTCGGCTCGCGCCGGGCGGCCCCTGGTTGCCTACTGCACCGAGATCGCTTTCGAGGGCGACACCACGGTCGCCACGAGCCAGGTCTACGGTGGCAAGCTGAACGCCGAGGTGGAGGTCAGCGGGCCGGCGATCGTGTCCGTCATCGCCGGCGCATTCGCGCCCGCTGACGCTGGCTTGCCCACCCTCGAGGAGGTTTCCGCGCCGCCTGACCTGGACGGCCTTCACACCGAGTTCCTCGCCCGCGTACAGCCCGACACCAGTGACGTTGACATCACCGGCGAGGCGATCCTCGTCTCGGTCGGCCGCGGCATCGGTGGACAGGACAACATCGAGATCGCGCAGGAGCT
>CAXMLR010000410.1:0-3519 GCA_964194275.1 uncultured Solirubrobacterales bacterium | reverse complement strand
GCGCCGCGGGCGGCCCCGGCCCACCAGCAGTCCCCCCGCCTCGGTGATCGTGACTTGGCGCGTCGTCCGTTCGACCAGCGCCAGTCCGACCTCCTCCTCGAGCCGCCGGATCTGCTGGGACAGCGCCGGCTGGGCGATGTGCTCGCGCCCGGCCGCCCGGGTGAAATGCCGCTCCTCCGCGAGCGCCACCAGGTAGCGGAGCTGCCGAAGATCCATAAGCGCAAACTATAGATCTATTCGATAACTCGTCTTGGACTTCTAAAGGCCGATTGGCCATGATGGTCGAGCAACACCTCTCTCCTCCCCGAGCGCGCCCCTTAGATCCGGCCTCATATCCCGCCGGATCCGGGGCGCTCTCAATTTAAGCCCGGTCAGCTCTAGAGGATGCCGATCTCGGAGTTGTCCCCGACCATGAACCGGTAAGCCCGGGGCTGGCGCTGGTCGCGGCCGATCTTGACGTTGCGGCCCAGCAGCGAGGATTCCATCCGCCCAGCGAGATCGCTGACCGAGGCGCCGGCGAGGAGGATCGAGTGCTCCACCTCGGCGTTGTGGATCGTGCAGCCGTCGCCGATGGCTGTGTACGGGCCGACGTAGCAGTCCGAGAGCTGCGCTCCGCAGCCGATGATCGCGGGACCGCGCACCGCGGTGCGCTCGAGTCGGGCCCCGGGCTCGATCACGATCCGCCCATCGATCTGTGAGTCCACCAGCTCGCCCTCGACGCGCCTGACGATCGTGTCCAGCACAAGACGGTTGGCGGCGAGCATGTCCTCGAGCCGTCCCGTGTCCTTCCACCAGCCGCGGACGACATGCGGCTCCACCCGCTGGCCCTGGTCGAGCAGGTGCTGGATCGCGTCGGTGATCTCGAGCTCGCCGCGCGCTGACGGATTGATCGCCCGCGCGGCGTCGTGAATTCCGGGAGTGAACATGTACACGCCGACCAGAGCAAGATCCGTCCTGGGCTCAGGTGGCTTCTCCACCAGCCGCACGACGGCACCATCCTGCAGCTCGGCAACGCCGTAGTTCTCCGGGTCGGGCACCGGGGTCAGGAGGATCAGGGCGTCGGGCTCATTGGCGCGGAACGCCTGCACCAGATCTGCGATCCCGCCCTGCAGCAGGTTGTCACCCAGATACATCACGAACGGCGAGCTCCCCAGGAACGGCTCGGCCGTCAGAACCGCATGCGCCAGGCCCAGTGGCTCGTCCTGAACGATGTAGGTGAGCTGCAGCCCGAAACGCGAGCCGTCCCCGGCGGCGGCGCGGATCTCATCGCCGGTCTCCGGCGCGATGATGATCCCGACCTCCGCGATCCCGGCCGTGGCCATCGCCTCGATCCCGTAGAACAGGACCGGCTTGTTGGCGACCGGAACGAGTTGCTTCGCGCTCGTATGCGTGATCGGACGTAGCCGGGTCCCCTTGCCCCCGGAAAGGATCAGGCCCTTCAGCGTTTCCATGGCGCGGAGGCTACTGCCCGGCCCCGGATCAGTACCGCCCGCCGAGCTTGCCGTGATCCCACGTCGCGGTCCGCTGCGCCACGAACTGCAGCGCCACGCGCTTGGCGGCCTGGGCGCGGATCACCGTCAGGAACTCGGGGCCGCCTCCGCCCCCGGCCCCGCTGTAGCGCTCGAACAGCTCCGCGCCGAACTCGCCGACCTGCTCGAGGTCTCGGTGCAGCACGGTCTGCGCTTCGATCATCACTCCCCGAAGCTCGTGGTACTGCTCGCCGCTCTCGATCTGAAGCGTCGCGCGCGCGTCCCGCTCGAGGTTGCGCACCTTCTGCGATTTGGCGTATGTCCACGCCCATAGGTCATCGCCGCGGACCACGTACCACAGCGGCATCAGGTGCGGCCAGCCCCGCGGGCCGTTGGTGGCACAGACGACGACGCGCTGCTGGTCCAGAAACGACGCCACCTCCTCAGGCGACATCGAGATCTGGTCGCGGCGGCTCACCGGACGATTGCGCCGGCGCCCGCCCAGATCCCCTCGGCGGCGGCGCGCACCGCCGTCCGGGCATCCTCCGGCTCGAGCACGACCGCGTCGCCGGCCGCCTTGAGCACCTCACGAACCAGCCAGTCGACGCCGGCGAAGCCCAGCTCGACGATCACTGAACCGTCAGCCAGCTCGCCGACCACGGTGCGCTCCTCGCGCGCCCAGCGGGCACGTTCAGGCGAGATCCACACCCGCGCTCGACGCGAGGCGGGGACTTCGCCCGTCCGAGGCCAGCCATCGACATCGGCAGCGGGATCGACGTCCGCCCGCGGCTCGAAGCCCTGGTCGGTGACCGAGGCTGACTTGATCCGGTCCAGCCGGAAGTGGCGCACGCTCTCACGGGTCGGATCGAAGCTCGCCACGTACCACCCTTCGCGGCCGTTGATCAGCGCGTAGGGCTCGACCAGCCGGGTCGTGAACTCGTCCTCGTTCTCCTTGTAGTACTCGAACGACAGCATCTGCCGCGTGGCGATCGCCCGTGAGACAACCCCGGCGATCTCGGCGTCATCGCCGCCCGGAGAGGCGATTTGCAGCCCCTCGTGAACGGGGTCCTCGCCGAGGGCCGCCACCACCTTCTCCCGCACCGAGGACAGTGAGCCTTCCGGAATGTGCTCTCCGATCAGGTCGATCGCCGCGATCAGCGCCTTGGCCTCAACCGGCAGCAGCCGCGCCGGGCGCGCAAACGAATCGCCGTAGGGCTCAGGATCGACCGCGATCATGCCGTCGCTGCCGATCTCGGCGTAGAGGACGTACGTCCCGGCTCCGAAATTGACCACGTTCAATACCGAGATGTCCTCACGGAGCTCCTGGTCTGAGATATTCAGATCACGGCAGATCTGCGCCGCGTCGATTGGTCGGATGGCCCGGCCAGCCTCGATCAGGATGCTGGCCAGCGTCACCAGGCGCGCGAAGCGCTCGGGCCGGATCGCCACGTCCGGCTGATGGCCGTTGCTGTCGGGATCGGCCGCCTCGGCGCTCGCGCTGGCCGCGTCCTCGCCTCGTGCGCCCGCCGGCGCCGGCGGTCCGACTTCAGCCTCGCCGCGGTGGCGCTCGATCAGCAGCTGCACGCGGTCGCGCATCTCCTCCAGCAGTTCCGGCGGCCCGGAGATGCGGGCATGCTCGCCCAGCCCGAGGACCCAGGCGATCAGCTGCCTCGTGTTTGCGTACAAGGTCAGGAATACACGTTCCTCGCCGTCATCGATCGGACGCATCTCGCCGTAACGGCCGAAATGTCGCTCGATCTGCCACGCGATCCGGCTACTGATCCAAACCTCGGCCGTCCCGATCGGATCCCCGAATTGCCAGTCGATCCGATTCCCATAGGCTCGTGGGTCGAAGTCGCCCGGGCGCTGGAAGTCATGCTCGGCTTTGGTCGCATAGCCGACCTTGCCGCGGATCCGGGACAGCCGGAACACGCGGATCGCACCTCGCTCGTGCGAGGTCCCGACGACATAGAACTGGCCGCCCTGGAAGAGCAGTTGATAGGGATCAACCTTGCGTGCGCCGATCTCGTCGCGTTCCATCGTGTAGTAG
>CAXMLR010000409.1:0-3391 GCA_964194275.1 uncultured Solirubrobacterales bacterium | reverse complement strand
AAGTTCCACGACGATCCGGACATCCTCGTGTCCTTTGCACGCTTGGTCATGTCTCTGAGTCTGTCTGTGAGTCCCATTGCGTTCCTTTCGTTGTCGAGGCTGTTGGTCGCTCCTTCGATGGGCGCGTGCCCTGGCGCTTGCTTTCCCCGTCCCGGCACAACGCTTGGATCTGCCTCGTGGTCGAGGATCTCGGCGGCCTCACGTGGGCAGCCGTCGTGTGATGCTAGTCGCCGGCCATGTTGCTGGCTGATGTCGCCTCGGGCGGCGATCACGCAGGTCCGTCGGTTCTTGGTGTTCGTGGTTGAGCTTCGCGGAGAATGCGTCTGTCTCGAACTCGGCTAGTGCCCGCTCGCGCCGCCGGATGTCCACTGGCGCTGTTCGTCCGGTACTGCCCGCAAGCCGCTCACCGGCGAGCCGAGGCGATCAACGCTACGCCTGGGAACTGAAGGCCGTCGGGTGTCTCATAGGGTTTGGTCGCTTCGTGCGCACGGTCGCGAACTGCTCGTGTCGCGTCCTCGGGCAGTGAGGCCAGGATCTTCGTCAGCGGTCCTGCGAGCGCGCACCGCGCGGTCCACCATTCCTCGAAGGAGCGCGCGCGCAGCGGCATCTGTGTTTCGCTGACCTCGACATCTGACAGCTCGGCCTGCGCGAGCAGGGCAGCGAGCTTGTCGGCGTCCTGGAGCGAGAACGGGCCGGGGATGCCGGCCGGCGGCACCGGGCGGCCGAGCTGGGCGGTGATCGTGTCGAACATCACGGACAACCACGGGTTTTGCTCGCGCGGGCCCCAGACGGCGAGCGCCACGCGCCCGCCGGGGCGCAGCACTCGCCGGATCTCGCGCGCCGCACGGGCGGGGTCGGGCACGAGCATCAGCCCCTCACGGCAGAGCACCGCGTCGTAGGAACCGTCGGGCTCATCGATTAGCTCGAGATCGAGCACCCGCGTGGTCACGTTGGTCAACCGGAGCGCTTGTGCGCGTGCGGCGGCGATCGCCGTCATCTCGGCGGCGACGTCGGAGAGCACGACTTCCCCGTCCGGGGCGACGCGGACCGCCGCCTGGAGCCCGGCGCCGCCCGGGCCGCAAGCCAGCTCGAGCACGCGATCCCCAGGCGCGAGCGCTGCGCGCTCGAGGAGTGTATGCGTCAGCTGCGCGCTGCGGTGATCGACGTGCTCGGCGTACTTGGCCCAGCCGTCTGCCACCTGCGACCACATCTCGTGCAAGTGGCGACGCAGCTGCTCGGACGACTGCGCCCCGGCGTATCCCTTTTCCTCGGCCGGCTGGGTGAAGCTTGTGGCTTGCATGGCGGACCTCCAAGTCCAGTCCCGGGATTTTGAGTACTCGTATAGAGTATTGAGTACTGGTAGTCGGTAATGAAGTCTGTGCGAGAATACAGAAATGTCTGAACGTGTCAAGCCCAAGCGCCCGTACGAGTCGCCGCGCCGGCGCGAACAGGCCGTGGCGACGCGGCAGGAGATCCTCGATGCGGCGCAGCGCCTATTCGAGCGCGACGGCTACCCGACGACCACGATGGCCGCGATCGCGACCGAGGCGCGCGTTGCGCTCAAGACCGTGTACGTCGCGTTCGAGACCAAGGCCGGCGTGCTCCGAGCGCTCTGGAACCTGCGCCTGCGCGGCGGCCAGGAGGAAGTCCCGGTCGCTAACCAGCCGTGGTACCAAGCCGTGCTCGAAGAACCGGACCCCGAGCGGCAACTGCGGCTCAACGCCCACAACTCCGCCCACGGCAAGGTCCGAATCGGCGGGCTGCTCGAGGTCATCCGCAACGCAGCCCCACTCGACCCCGACATTGCAGCGCTGTGGAGTCGGATCCAGACCGAGTACCACTCAAACCAAGGCGCGATCATCTGTTCGCTCGCCGCGAAGGGCGCGCTGCAGGCCGGACTCGACGTCGAGCGCGCCACCGACATCCTGTGGACGCTCAACCACCCGAACACCTGGCAGCTGCTGGCCGGCGAGCGCGGCTGGACGGCGGAGCACTACGAGCGATGGAGCGGCGACGTCGCCTGCGCCCAACTGCTGGGGTGATTTGCTCGTGCGCGTCGCGGAGCTATGGCGGTATCCGGTCAAGTCGCTCCAGGGCGAGCAACTCGACGAGGCCACGCTTACCGCCGACGGCGTTGACGGCGATCGGCGATTCGCGATCTTCGACTTGCAGACCGGGTTCGGGCTAACTGGGCGGCGTGTGCCCGAGCTCCTGTTCGCGTCAGCACACCTGATGCCGGACGGACGCCCACGGATCACCCTGCCTGACGGCTCGATCGTCTCGGAGGATCGCGCGTTGTCCGAGTGGCTCGGACGAGCGGTGGCGCTCCGCTCCTCGAAGGCCGAGGTCCCACGCCATTACGAAGACGTAGTCGACTTCGAGCACGAGCCCGCAAGCCGGTGGCGATCGTTCGAGGGTCCGTCCGGACCGTTTCACGACTCGCCGCGGGCACGCGTCTCACTCGTCTCGACCGCCACGATCGGCAGCTGGGACCGACGGCGATTCCGACCGAACGTGCTGCTCGACGGCGACGGAGAAGACAACCTTCTCGGCTCAACCATCAACATCGGAAGCGCGACGATCGACGTGGTTCACAAACTCCAGCGCTGTGTGATGATCACGCGCCCACAACCCCACGGAATCGACCGCGACCTCAATGTACTCCGCACGATCGCGCGGGACCGCGCTGCTCGGCTAGCTGTCGGAGCCCTCGTCCGCCGCCCCGGGATCGTGTGTGTCGGCGATCACCTCCACCCCCAGGCAAGAGCAGAATCAGCCGAGCACTGAGATCCACGCGGTGCTGATGCGCCGGCTGGAGGGTCGCTGCCCGTTCTCGGACATGTTCGGTAAGGCGGCCGGGAGTGGTTGGGCTCGTTGGAGCTGTCGGTCGAGGAGTGCGAGACGGTTGAGTCAGCGATGCGTGCGCGCATGGACACGTCTTCCTCAGAGGTGTATGTATCGCCTCAAAAACTGGATGCCGGGACTTGAGAGGAGCGTGGGACCGTGAAGACCAGCTATCAGCTTGGCAGCGACTCCGTGGAGCTTGAGCGGCTGGACCTGCAGGGGAGGGTCCTGGCGCCGGCGACGCACGCGATCCTTGAAACCGCCGGAGTCCAGCGAGGCATGCGCGTTCTCGATCTTGGCTCGGGGGCGGGCGATATGGCCTTCCTCGCCGCCCGGCTCGTGGGCTCAGCCGGGGAGATCGTTGGGATTGACCAGTCCCCGGACTCGATCGCGAGGGCGAGAGCACGGGCCAAGGACCGCGGACTGTCCAACGTTCGGTTTGTTGTTGGCGACATTCATGAGGTCGCAGCTGACGGACCGTTCGACGCGATCATCGGACGCCTCGTTTTGATGTATGTCTCGAGAGTGTCAGTCTCTCTGTGTTTCA
>CAXMLR010000408.1:0-8958 GCA_964194275.1 uncultured Solirubrobacterales bacterium | reverse complement strand
GGTCCAGAAGTCCCACTGCATGTCGTGATCGCGCAGGCCGTTGTCGGCGCGGCGCTTCTGGCTGCGGATGAAGTGCTGGAACTTCATCGGGTCGCGGACGAAGAAGACCGGCGTGTTGTTGCCGACCATGTCGTAGTTGCCCTCTGGCGTATAGAACTTGAGGGCGAAGCCGCGGGGGTCCCGCCACGTGTCCGGGCTACCGCTCTCACCCGCAACGGTGGAGAAGCGGGCCAACATGTCGGTCCTGACGCCGGGCTGGAACAGAGCGGCGTGGGTGTAGGCGCTCACGTCCTCGGTTACTTCGAACTGGCCGAAGGCGCCCGAGCCCTTGGCGTGCGGCTGGCGTTCCGGAAGCCGCTCGCGATTGAAGTTGGCCATCTGCTCGATGAGGTACTGGTCCTGAAGCAGGATCGGGCCGTCTGGGCCGACGGTCAGCGAAAATTCATCGCTGGCAACCGGGATGCCGGCGTCGGTTGTGGTGCGGGGTGGCTCGTCGGTCATCTGGCGCTCTCTTTCTGTTTGGATGCGAACGTTGTCTGGCAGCTGGGGCAACGACCCCAGAACGTGACCTCGGCCTCATCGATGACGAAGCCGCTCGCCTCTGCCGGCCAGAGGCAGGGCGGCTCCCCAACGACACAGTCGACGTCGGTGATCGCGCCGCACGAGCGGCAGACGGCGTGGTGATGGTTGTCGTCGACGCGCGTCTCGTAGCGGGCAGGGCTTCTCGCCGGTTCGATCCTGCGCACGAGACCCGCTCGGGTCAGTGCGCCCAGAACGTCGTAGACGGCCTGGGTCGAGATCGTCCCGACCCGGTCACGCGCGGCCAGCGCGATCTGGTCCGCGGTCATGTGCTTGCCCTGCATCGCCTCAGACAGCACCGCGACCCGCGATGCGGTGACGCGCAGGCCGGCCCGGCGCAGGGCGGCTGCTACGTCGACACTGCTGGTCAGGATCACCGCGTAACCATACCACTTTCAGAGTCATTCAATTCTGGATCCACTTCCAGAATTGAGCGCGCGGCCTCGGCCTCGGCCGCGCTGCTGCTGCACGGCTTGCTTGCTTGAGCTCGACGCCGCCGGAGCGAACGGCCTCCTGACCGACACGAAGCGGCGAACGACGCCGCGCTTGGGCTCTACCGGTCGGTCTGGGCTCGCGGTCGAGCGCGAATGCGCGTCTACGGCGACGCCGGGTGCCACGAAGTTGGATCCCCCGGGGCGGTCCCGGCCGCGCGGGTCTGGTCAGCCGAGGACTCCTCGAATGCCGGCCGCGCACGGTGATCGTGATCGTGAACTAGCCTGCCAGCCGGGATTTCTGTTGAACATGACCA
This sequence comes from uncultured Solirubrobacterales bacterium, assembly GCA_964194275.1. Lineage (GTDB taxonomy): Bacteria > Actinomycetota > Thermoleophilia > Solirubrobacterales > Solirubrobacteraceae > Palsa-465. The sequence continues at coordinate 7,631 of CAXMLR010000408.1, read as the reverse complement.
AGTGATGACGCTGATCGATCGGCCGACGCGGAGGTTCGAGGGACTCGAGCGCCGTCAGTTGGGACCGGCGCTGGTGCTTGTCGTGCTGATGGTGCTGGCCGCGGTGAACTTTGCTTGGCAGCTCGGTTCGTCGAGCTACTACGTGGACGAGATCCTGAGCATCAACACGTCGCTGACGCCGCTCAGTGCGCTTCTCGGCGTCGCCAAATCGCTGCAGTCGAGCCCTCCGGGCTTCTATCTGTTCCAGCACGAGTGGCTCTACCACACGAATGACCACGCCGAGTGGGTAGCGCGTCTCCCTTCGTTGATCTGTGGCGTCCTGCTGGTAGCGGCGATCTATTGGCTGGCCAAACTGCTTTCCCAGAGCTCGACCGTAGGACTGGGCGCCGCCGCGCTGGCCGCGATGAGCCCGTTTCTTCTGCAGTTCTCGCAGCTCGCCCAAAACTACGCGTTCGTCTCGCTGACCGCGACGGTCGCGGTGGCCGCGGCTTTGCGCGCAGAACGATCACGCAATCACCGTACGGCCTGGCTCTCATCGTCGCTGCTTGCGGCCGCGGCGGCGCTGTGCCTCCACTACACCGCCGCGTTGATCGTTGCGCCGCTGTGCATCCGGGTCGCGTTCCATACCTGGTTCCCGCTGCGCGAGAAGGTGACGTATGCCGGTGCGTGCGCAGCGGTGCAGATCGGGCTTCTCCCCTTCCTCATCTCGCAGCACAGTGCCTACGGAGCGCGGTCGGGCGTGGCCGGGGTGGCCGACCTCAGCTTGACCTCGGCCAGCCGGGTCATCGCCGGACCCTTGGCAGGGCGGGTGGACCCGCTTCGCACCGTCGCCGTCGCCGTCGTGCTGATCTCCGTCTTGGTGCTTCTCGTCCGCATCGTGCGCAGCCAGACGGTCTTTGGATGCGGCGGAGGCGGGTTCGTGGTTGGCGTGGCTGTCGGCGAACCGCTTGTCCTACTCGTGCTGAGCGGCTTCGGCGAGCGCTTGGCCCTGGGCCGCTACGCTGCGGTCGCGGTGCCGATGCTGATCGTGACGATCGCGATGGCGGCCGCCCTGATGCCGAAGCCGGCCGCCTTGCTTGTCGTGCTGGCCGCACTGGTCGTGTCGGCGCTCGGCTTGATCGACAGCCATCGAGCTTCCGGCTTCTATGCCGACGCCAGAGGGGTGATCCGGTATCTCGACAGCATGCGCCACGGCGACGACGCGGTGCTGACTCCTGACTCGCACGGCGTCATGCTTCCACTTCGGTTCTACGCCGATCGCCGACCAGCGCCCCGGCCGAGTTTTGCCGTACTCGGCAGCGCCCAAGCTGCGACCTTCGTGGCCCACCACCAGCGACTGTGGATCGTCCTCGATCTGGCGGGCTTGCCCGTCAGCGCGAATGCGTTGTTCCACTACGAGCAACGGCTCGCACGCGGGATCGGATACCGAAGTCTTCAGCCCCGAATCTTCCGCGCTATCGATCCGCTCGCCGTCACCGAGTGGGTGCCTCGCTCGCCGGCGTCGACGCGCTGACCGCGGGGCCTGCGGCCCCACCGTCGTTGACAGCGGACGCGCGGTTCGTCACGCTGGCGGCCCGTGAGCAACCCATCGCCTAGGACCCGGCCAATTTTGTCCCCGCACCGCCATCCGGCCTGGTACCACCGGCTGCGCGCGCATCCTGACGCCGAAATCAGCATCGCGCGCCGCGCTTCGGATCGGCGCGTCTCGGTGTTTGTCCTCGAGCCGATCTGACGCGGTCCGCGGGCCGCCCGTGCCAGACGCACAGCTCCTCGAGGGGCGTAACGCTTCGCGCCCCTTCTCGACGGGCCGCAACTGGGCCCAAGCTCGCCCCGGTAAACCCGTCATCCTCGTGACGGCATGCGTGACCGTCGCCTCCCTCTCGCTGCTCTGGCCGCATACCTTGACCTACGACCCGTGGACGTGGATGCGTTGGGGCCGTCAGGTCGTGCACGGTTCCCTGAGCACCGCCGGCGGGACTTCGTGGAAGCCGTTCCCGGTGATCTTCGACTCGGTGTTCGCGCTGTTTGGAAACGCGGCTCCGGACCTGTGGCTGGTCCTCGCCCGCACCGGATCGCTGATCGCGCTGATACTCGCCTACCGATTGGCCGCGCGAATCGCAGGGGCGCTCGCGGGGATCTCGGCTCTCGTGTGGGTGGCGGTGAGTGGGCACAACGGCTTTCTCTATGGGTGGTTCCTGTTCTTCGGCTCAGGCTGGTCGGAGGGGTTGCTGGTTGCACTCTCTCTCGGTGCACTCGTCGCCCACCTCGAGGACCGTCCCAGAGCGGCGCTGTGGGCATGGTTCGCCGCCGCGCTGATCCGGCCGGAAGCATCCGCATTCCTGCTCGCGTACGCCATCGTCCTCGCGCGCCGCGACCCGACGATGCGCAGGTTGATCGGGTCGCTGTTGGTCGCCGTGCCGGTTATGTGGGTGGTTCCCGACTATCTGGGCTCGGGCCATCTGTTCGGTGCCAGCAAGCTCGCACTCAGCGAGGTGCCGGCGTCGCTTGCCCGCGCCAAGCACCCGGGCTTGCGGGACATCGCGCTCCTGCGCGATCTGCTCTCGCCCGTCGTGGTGGCCGGTGGCATCCTGGCGCTGGTGCTGGCCCGCGGCCAAGCGCGACGCGGGGTGATCCTCGTCCTCGGCGTCGCGGGGGCCTGGGCGGCGATTGTCGCGGTGATGGCCGAGGCAGGTTACCCGGGAGTCCCCCGGTTTCTCGTCGTCTCGGTGGCGCTCAGCTGTGTCGCCGCGGGGATCGGATGGGCGTGTGCCGTGCGTCTCGCCAGTGGACGCGCTGCTCGCGTCGCCGCAGCCGCCGCGGTGCTCGCGGTCAACGCGTTCTTCCTCGGCGGGCACGCCGGCGATGTTCGCCGGCAGATCGACGGAGCCCGGGATGAGGCCCGCCAGAACGACCAGCTCTCCAGCGCGATTCTCGGTGCTGGGGGGGCGGCGGCAATCCTACGCTGTGGTGCAGTCAGGACCGACCCACTCGAAATCCCCGCCTTGGTATGGAAGCTGGGCGACGAGGCGAGCGTGACCTACCGCAGGCTGAGGACCGGCACGATCTTCCGCACCACGATCCCCGGCCGGCGGCACGCGTTCCCAGCCGTGCCCGCCTCGGGTTCCGGGTTCAGGCTGATCGCCCGGGCAGGGAGTTGGTCGGTGTACGAGAGCTGCGCGGTCGGTGCACGATGACACGCGCGGCGGCCAGTCTCGTGAATTTCACGGGTCCCACACGCTCAGGCCTTGCAGTCCGGATCCGTTCGTCGTGCGCGAACAGCTAGGTCGGTTGTTCGCCTCGAGCTGCAGACATTCGGCGATTGGCACACTTTGACCCCAGATGAGCGACCTTGAACCGGTTTCCCCTACCCCCTCCGAACCGCATCTGCCGGCGCCATGGCAGGAACGTGTCCGGGGCGGATACCCGGACGCCGGTGTGTTTGCGCTCTCCGGAGCCCAGCAGCTGAGCGCGATGCTGGTCGGGCAGACGCCGCGGGCGCCGATCTCTCACTTGACTGGGTTGCAGCTGGTCGAGGTCGGCGAAGGCACGGCGGCCTTCCGGATTCCGCTGACTGAATGGCTTTGCGCCTCGCAAGGAGCGATCTCGATCGGACCGATCAGCATGGCCGCCGACGCTGCGGTCGCGTGCGCGATTCAAACTGCGCTGCCCCCAGCGACGCCGTTCACCACCTCTGAGCTGTCCCTCCGGCTGCTCACGCCCGTGCACGCCGGCGGCTCCCTCACCGCCAGGGGCAGGCTGATTCAGTCTCGTCGACCGATCGCGCTCGCCGAGGTCACGGTCGTTGACGAGGATGAGCGGATCGTCGCGCATGGCAGCTCCCTGTGCTTCGTCGCCTCCCCCATTTCGCCGGCCTCTGACGCTTCCGAACGCCCGGAGTCGGCCGACCGTGAAGCCAAACCGCAGGAGCGCGAAGAGGCGTCTCCGGATCCCTACCTTCGCCCGGCTGAGGGGCAAGTCCTGCCCGAGAGCATTTGGCGGAGCACGAGCGGGCTCGACGTGCTGCTGGAACAAACCGCCGGCCGGCTGCCTCTGGCGCCAATACACCAGCTCACCGGCCTGCGGGCGACTGACGCCACCGCCGGCGCCGTCACGTTTGTCATGCCGGCCAGCGAATGGCTGTGTGCGCCCGCGCGCGGACGGGTGCAGGGGGGCGCGGTCGCCCTGCTGGCCGAGACCGCCCTGAGCGCCGCGATTCAGACGCGCATGCCGGCCGGCACCGCGATCGCTCCGGTCGATTTCAAGGTTAATTACCTCCGTCCGCTCGCCGCCGACGGTCGGCTCGCGCAGGCCCGCGGACGTGTCGTCCACTCGGGCCGGCGAATTGCCGTAGCGGGCGCTGAGGTGTTCGACGCCGACGGGAAGGCGATCGCGGTGGCGACGGGGTCAGCGATGGTCCTGCCGGGCCGTGCCGCGTCGTTGCGCACGGCCGGCGATCTCCCGGCACGGTGACCAGACGGGTGAGAACCGGGGCCGCGACGCTGCTGCTGTCCGCGGGGCTGGGCGCCTGTGGCAGCACCGTCCGGCTGGCTCCCCAGACCAAGCCATCGCCACCGGTTCATCTCGCCGGCGGTCGCCCAGGGCACGTCGCGGTCGTGGTGATGGAGAACGAGGAGTACGGAGACATCGTCGGCTCCACCAGCACGCCGTACATCAACCGGCTGGCCCGCAGCTCTGGGCTGGCCACCCAGATGTACGCGATCCGGCACCCATCGCTGCCGAACTACCTTGCCTTGACCGGGGGCTCGACCTATGGCATCGCCACCGACTGCACCGACTGCGCGGTTCCCGGGATCGGCCTGGCGGGCCAGCTTCAGGCCAACGGCCTCACCTGGAAGGCGTACATGGAGGACATGCCGCGCTCCTGTTTCACCGGCGCGGACACCGGCGGCTACGCCAAGAAGCACAATCCGTTCGTTTATTACACCGGGATCAGCGGCAACGCGGCGCTGTGCACAAACGTGGTCCCGTTTCCGAAGCTCGCGCGCGACGAAGCGTCAAGCTCGCTGCCCGCATTTGCGTGGATCACCCCCAACCTCTGCCACGACATGCACGACTGCGACCCGGCCATCGGCGATCGCTTCCTGGCGCGGACGATCCCGTCGCTGCTCCGCGCGCTCGGCCCTCGAGGCCTCCTGGTGTTGACCTGGGACGAGGGCTCCAGCGACAACGGCTGCTGCCGGCTGGCCGGCGGCGGTCACGTGGCGACGATCCTCGCCGGCACTTTGGCCCGTGCCGGTGCTCGCCTGCAGACGCCGACCGACCACTATTCCGTCCTGCGGACGATCGAAGATCTGTTTGGCCTGGGCCGGCTCGGGGGCGCGGCCTGCTCGTGCACTCCCTCCCTTGCGCCGCTGCTGCGCAGCACGGCGGCTACAGGACCCGCAACCGCCAAGTAGTCAGGAGGTCATCTGCCACCAGTGGCGGGACTTACTCGGCGGCCGGGCCGGATTCCGGCACGGGCTCGGGCTGACGCTCTCGCAGCACCGCGGCGAGAACGCCATTGACGAACCCGGGTGCCTGGTTCCCGCAGAAGCGCTTGGCCGTCTCCACCGCTTCGTTGATCGCACCAGCCGCGGGGATCGCGTGCTCAGCGGGGAGCAGCTCCGGGTACAGGATCTCGGCCAGCCCGACCCGCAGAATCGACCGCTCCAGGGGCGCGATTCGCTCCAGCGTCCATCCGGTCGAGTGTGCGCTGATCAACCCGTCGAGCTCCGGTTGATGCGCGCGGACGAGCTCCGCCAGCCCGCGGGTGAACGCATGAGTATCACGGGGGAAGGTCTCCTCGAGTGACCGACCAAGCAGGTCGCTCTGGTACAGCGCCCAGATCGCGGCGCGCCGCTGCTCCGTTCTACGCACGCGAAACGTATTCGCCGGTGCGCGTGTCCACCCGTACGGTGTCGCCGATGTCGATAAACAGCGGAACGTGGATCCTCGTGCCCGTCTCGAGCACGGCCGGTTTGTTGCCGCCGCCTGAAGCGGTATCCCCGCGGACCCCCGGCTCGGTCTGGGCCACCTCGAGTTCGAGCGCGCTCGGCAGCTGGACATCGGCGGGCTCGTTGTCGATGTAGAGCAGCTCCACCTCATCGGATTCCTTCATCCAGCGCAGCGGCTCAGCGATGGCCCGCTCGGGAATCGTCAGCTGCTCGTAGCTCTCGCTGTCCATGAAGTGCGCGTCGGTCCCGTCCTTGTAGAGGAACTGCATGCGCCGCACCTCGGTGCGGACAGGACGGAATTTCTCCCCGGCGCGGAACGTGCGGTCGATCACCGCGCCGTCGTTGGCGCGGCGAAGCTTCGTGCGCACGAACGCTCCGCCCTTGCCGGGCTTGACGTGCTGGAACTCGAGGATCTTGAAGATCTTGCCTTCCACGTCGATGTGATTTCCGTTGCGAAATTGGTTTGTCGAGATCATCGTTGCCCTCGATGTTGCCAGACCCGGTCAACTGACCGTGCGCAGCCCCTTGGGCATGGTTGTGAGGATCTCGCACCCCTGTTCGGTGACCACGACCAGATCCTCGATCCGGACACCCAGCGCCCCGGGGAGGTAGATCCCGGGCTCCACGGTGACGACGTTGCCAACCTGCAACTGGTCCTCGGAGCGCTGTGAGAGGCGAGGCGCTTCGTGGATCTCCATCCCCACGCCGTGCCCGAGTCCGTGGCCGAAGCGCGCGCCATGGCCGCCCTGCTCGATCACCTCCCTGGCCACTGCATCGATGTCGCGGCCCCTGCTGCCCGACCTAACGGCTTCGACCCCCGCGTGCTGAGCCGCTCTGACCACCGCGTAGACCTCCTGGGCCTGCTCGTCGAGCTCGCCGGTGGCCACGGTCCGCGTGCAGTCCGAGCAGTAGCCGGCGAGCTCCGCCCCCCAGTCGATCACCACGAGCTGCCCGCCCTCGATCGCGACGTCGCGGGGCTTGGCATGCGGAAGGGCACCGTGCGGACCCGCCGCGACGATGGTGTCGAAGCTCGCACGCTGGGCTCCCAGCTCGCGCATGGCCACCTCAAGCGAGAGCGCCGCCTCGCGCTCTGTCCGCCCCACCAAGCCGTCCGCGAGCAGACGCTCAAATGCCTCGTCGGCGATCGCGCTCGCTGCCCGGATCCGCTCAACCTCTGCGGGTTCCTTGACCGCCCGCAGGCGCTCAACAAGGCCAGTTACGCCGACCAGTTCAACCCGGTCGGGCAGCAGCTCGCGCAGCCTTACGTGCGTCCGCACCGAGACGTGCGCGTCCTCGAATCCGAGCCGCACGTCCCCGGCGGGCAGCGGGTCGCTCGTTGCCTCGAGCAGGTCCTCGGGTGCGCGCACGCGTTTGAACGCGGGATCGACTTCCTCCGCGGCCTGGTCGACGTAGCGGAAATCGGTGACGAACGTCCGGGTGCGGGGGCCGACCAGGGACAGACCGTTACTGCCGCTGTAGCCGGTCAGGTAGCGCACGTTCACCAGTTCGGTCACCAGCATCACGTCGATCTCCGCCTCAGCGAACAGGTCCACGAGGCGATCTGGGCGACCGCTCACGGCGCCAGCTCCGTCTTCAGGGCCTGGAGCGCGTCACCGTAGCCGTCCTTGCCTTTGCCGGCAACCCGGGCAAAGCAGAGCTCTGCAATGACCGAGTGGC
>CAXMLR010000407.1:0-7486 GCA_964194275.1 uncultured Solirubrobacterales bacterium | reverse complement strand
GATCACCATCTCGCTGGTCAGCCTAGCGCCCGCGCGACCTACGACGAGCGGCTCGGAGCCGCCCCTGGTGCTCCACTGGAGTGCCATGACTGACGGCCGGACAGTTCGCGCGTCAGCGAATCGCATCCGGATTTTGGACTTCCCCCGGTTCGGTGGACACTTTGATCTGCCCCGGCTTTTGTGGAGTCGGTTTCTGGAATCAGGTGGTTTGGTCGGTGTTGTTGTTAGTGATGTTGATGTTGTTGTGAGCGAGCTCGTATTGCACCGGGGAGCGCATGCCGAGGGTCGAGTGCGGCGGCTGCTTGCTGCTCAGCCCGTCATCACGCTCGCGGTGATCGAGCTGGTCGTGCTTGAGCCAGTTACGCAGGCACGACTCAGCGATCCCCAACTCCTTCGCGACCCCGCTGATCGGCGCTGGCCCTGACGGGCCAGCGCGGCAGCGCCCTCTCTGAACTCCTTCGGATATGACCTTTGGCATGAACACCATCCTTCCGGCGGCGTCAGACGCCACCTCAGATCAGGCGTCCACCAAGCGGAGGAAGTCCAACGAGCACTTCGCCGACCTGACGGGCGTGCTGAGCGCGCTGCTCGACCGCGAGGGCGAGAGAGCCCTCGGCAGCCGTTGGACTTCATGCCGCGCGAACCCGGCGGGGAAGAGGTGCTCGAGCGCTCAGTCCGCGTCGATCGGCTACCTTTTAGCTGTGCGCGCGGACCCCGTCACCTGGCGGCTTGTGCTTCTGCCGCCCGAGGGAGCCCGAGAGCTCCTTCGCGAGCGCATCGAACGGGCTCGCGCCGCCGTCGTCGCCGAGCTGGCCCGGCTGATCGAGCAGACGTACGAGCCCGTCGGCGGCCGGCGATCACCGGACCCGGAGCTGACCGCAAGCTCGATGTCGGCCCTTGCCATCACCGGCCCCGGTTGATGCTCACCGAGCGTGAGCGCTTCAACCGCGAGCGCCTGCTCGTGCACGCGCGCTGGGCGCTGGGTCGGTTTGCGCCGTGATCGCGTTGGCGCTCACCGTGCGAAAGGCGGCCGTCGTCGGAGTCGCTTGGCTGGCAATCCTGGCGCTGGCGGATGTTGCAACGTCGACCGGTCCGCACGTCCCCAACAGCTGGCTCCGTGGCGCGAACGTGACCGGTTATTACCCACGAGACGTGTTCGCTTCCAAAGCGACCGATCGAACCCTGGCCACGCTACGCGGCGACGGTGCCAACGCAGCCGAGATCGTGCTCGAGTGCTGGATGCGTGATGCGAGCTCCACATCGATCAGTTGCTCGGACGCTGAGACGATGAGCGACGGGGGCGTCCGGCACGCGCTTGCACGCGCCCGAGCGCTTGGCATGCGCGCGATCCTCAAACCGCACGTCGACAGCCACGACAACGCGTTCCGTGGCTCGATCGCTCCCTTGAACTGGCACACCTGGTTTGCGTCCTACCGATCGATGATGAATTACTACGCGGACCTCGCGCGGCAGTCCGGGGCATGGGGGCTAGTCGTCGGGACCGAGCTGACGAGCGCACAGAAATGCATGGGTTGCAACGCCGAGTGGCACCAAACGATCGCCGAGATCCGTGCGCGTTTCCACGGCAAGCTGACCTACGCCGCGAACGTGGAGGACCTCGGCAGCTTTCCGGCCTGGGCGACGCTCGACTACATCGGCGACGACGGCTACTTCGAGCTCGCCGGCCCGCGCCAAGCCGACCCCGGCGTCGACGGGCTGGTGCGTGCGTGGAGCAGCTTCCGCGACCAGTATGGGGTCATTCACCACTGGCTGTCGCTGCTGCGCGCAGTAACGCGGCGCTACCACAAGCCGTTGCTGTTCACCGAATTCGGCTACGAGTCTCAGGCGGGGGCTGCCGCCTTCTTCTCCCGCCAGCTGCCCGACCGGCTCGCCTTGCAGGCGCAGGCGCACGCCTACGAGGCAGCCATGCGCGTGTTCCGGGCCCAACCGTGGTTCGCGGGCATGCTGCTGTGGAACTACCAGGTCGACCATCCGGTCAAGGGCAACGAGATCGATTTCGATCCCCGGGGCAAGCCGGCGCAGGACGTATTGCGGGCTTGGTGGCGGTAGCGCGTTGCGCTCGCACTAGAACGAGCCTGCAGTCTGACGATACCACCGCGGACACTTGATTCTCATCGGATTGGTCGCAGAGGTCGAACATTTCCTCGACGCCGATCACGCCGCTCAGGCGGTCGCCGCTGCGGGCATCAGGTAGTCGCCTGAGCCTTCCGCGGCGCACGCGCCAAGCGCGCCCGCGACCTAGCCGCCTCGGCGCTTGTCCGGGCGCGAGCAGCAGTCTCCGAACCGTCGCGACAACGCTGCGTCTCGTCCTGAGCGACACGCCGTCCTCACACGCTCGGTTTTATTCGCCGAAACAGATGAGCCCTATCGCTGACGAGACGCAGCGTCGGGCCGGTGCTTATGACTCGACATCGGTTCGCCGCCGTGGGCGTGGACGCCGATCTCGCGGCTAGTCTCACCGCTTGTTGATTGACGAGCTCGAGATCGCGATCACTGATCCAAGGACTGATGACGCGCGCCAACTCATCGAGCGTCATCTGACGTTCGGACGGTCGCACAGCCCGCCACAGGACGCGCACGCGCTCGGGGTCAATGACCTGCTTGATTCCGCGGTCACCCTCTTCAGCATCTGCTGCCGCGGTGAGCTACTCGCGGTAGGGGCACTGAAACGGCTCGATGATCAACACGCCAAGCTAAAGACCATGCACACGCGCAACGGCACCGTTCACCGCTACTACTACTGCCCGGCCACGATCTGCTGCGCGCCCGCTCAGAGGGCCGCTGCCCCGAGCGCAACATCCGCGCCAACGAGCTCGACGAGTACGTCTTCGCGCAGGTCCGGCAAGCACTGCTGGAGCGGGCCTGGCGTGGACCGGCCTGCGGTTGAGCTGGCTCTTCGACGGTTGAGGTCCGGACCGTTCGGCAACGTTTCGCGATCAGGAGTCATCACTGCTCTGGTCGTGGTGGATCCGCTCGCCGAAGCGTGACGAGTTCGCGTGCTGCGCACGCACGGACGAGCAGCAGGCCCACAGGGCGCGTGCGCGCGCACGCGGTGACCCGCAACGGAGCCTGCCACGGTTCTACGCCAGGTCCCGCGACTGCTTGCGCGCGATGAACGCGGCGGCGAGCTGGCGACGGGTCTGGTAGCTCTCGATTAGCTCCATGTTCGGCGGCAGCGGGTAGCCGGTCGTGGCCAGAGGACGACCGCCGAACCACCTCCGCATGACGTAGCGGGTCGGGATAGACGTGACCCGTCCCAGCAAGTCGTCAGCTGGGCCGCGTGGCAGCAGAGCAGGTGTCCGCCCGGGCGCAGTACTCGGGCGCACTCCGACAACGCGTGTCGCGCTGCGCCGGTCGTCTCGATCACCCAGCCGGCGACGACTAGGTCGTAGCTGCAATCGGGCACGGGCAGCGCGAGCACGCTACCGACGATGCGCTCGGCGACCGTGATCGGAGCGCGCGCCAGCATGGCCGTTGACAGGTCGAGCACGGAAACGATCGCGGCGGGCTGCGAGGACTGGATGCGCCGTGTCAGAAGTCCCGTGCCCGCGCCGACCTCGAGCAGCCGGTCGCCGGACCGAAGCACCTCAGCGAGATAGGACAGCAGCCTGGCCTGCGCCGATCCGCCCGAACACGCCAGCCACATTCGCTGCGCGGCCCAGTAGATGCCGGCCACGCGATCGTAGGGGTTGGGCGCGTCGCCCATCCGCAGGCCGCCCGACATCGCTTCCCCGCGGTTCGCCGCCGAACCGTTCGCGCCAACGGTGATGGCGTCGCGGGCGCCCGTCCGCGCGGCGTGGTCGTGGCCGAGCAAGGTCGGGGACGCCGGGCCGGTGTTTACCTGAAGACAGCCTAGGCTGCCGCCGGGCGCGTGGGCAATCGACATGATCCATTTTGCTGCTTGTCAGCCCGCAGGCGCCGCTGCAGGGGCCCAGCCGGCGAGCCGGCGGTCGAGGAACTCGATCGTTGCCGTGACGACGGCCGGTGTGATGACGTGCTCGTGTGGCCATCCGGAGTGCGACATTGCGGCGGATGACCCTCGCCGTTGAGCATTGGCGCTCGGCAGGCGCGCGACATGCGCCTCGAACTGCACGCGACTCGAGCCGACGGTGGACGAAGAAGTTGACATGACAGCGTTCTTGTTGATTACCGAGGAATGCGCGGCGGCGGGCGTCGCACTAAAGACGGTCTGGGAGTAGTGGCTGGTCACCGCCGCGCGACGTAGTACGCGTTGAGGAAATCGGCCTCGACGCGTTTGACCTGTACATCCGCGAAGCCGGCGTCGGCCAGCAGCTCGAGCGCTTGTTGCTCGCCCCACATCGTTCCCAGCCCGGGCCCGTCGTTTGCCAGCGATACGGTCAGGCAGTGAAACACCGAGGCGGTGTAGAGCGCTGGGCCAAGCGGATGGTCGAGGTTGCCGTGCAGCTGGCTCGATGCGGCGATGTCGACCATGAGGAAGACGCCGTTCGGTCTCAGCGCGGCGTGGATGGCCGCGACGGTTCCACGCGGGTCCGGCAGGTCGTGGATCACGTCAAACGCGGTCACGAGATCGTGGGACCTCGGCTCGAGTGACTTAGCGTCGCGCAGCTCGAAAGCGACGTTGCCCAGCCGCAGGCTCGCCGCGGCGGCCCGGGCCGCCGTGATCCCCTGCTCGGAGATGTCGATCCCGCTCACGTGGCTAGCGGGAAACGCGTCAGCTATCAGATTTGCGGCGTGGCCGTGGCCGCAACCGACGTCGATAACGGCGATGCCCGACCGCAGTCGCTCTACGAGGCCGTCGACGAGCGGCAACGTCACTTCGATCAGCCCGGCGTCCTGGACCTGGGCGGACTCTTCGGCCTGCAGCGCCTGGAAGCGAGGCATCGCCGAGTACGGAACGCCGCCGCCGTGGCGGAAGCAGTCGAGCACCCGCTGCTCTAGCTCTCCGAACAGTCCGGTGTACTGGGCCAGGGAAGCGAGGTTGTCGGGGCCGGCCTGCCGTGTCAGGCACGCCGCGTGCTCCGGCGGGAGAACGTAGGTCTGGGGGTCGGGGTGATACTCGACGATCCCGCCGACCGTCATCCCCCCGAGCCATTCTCGGACGTAGCGCTCGTCGAGACCCGCGGCCTGGGCGATCTGCTCGCTCGTGGCCGGATCGAACTCTGCCATCGTATCGAACAACCTCGTCTGGTGTCCGAGGCTGATCAGCAGCGTGAGCATGCCGTCGTTGAGCACCTGGAGCGTCCGGTCGCCGAACTTCTGCGCGCGGCCTGCATCGATCTGTGTGGTTGACATTGTCTGCCTCCGTCTGCTCGGGTTGGACCGCGAGCATCGACGAAGGGGGCGGGGTGCGCATCGGCGCTGGCACCCAACAACGCCAATCGGCTACGTAATTCCGTGTGCGTACGCCCACGCAGTCGCAGCAGCGCGCGCCGTCCGTCCAGACAGGCCGAGCTTGCCGTAGATGTTCGCGACGTGGCGCTCGACGGTCCGGACGCTGAGGACCAGGACGGCTGCGATCTCGTCGTTGGAGCTGCCCTGGGCGACTAGACCCAGCACCTCGCGCTCTCGCTGGGACAGAGGACCGCCGTCAGACGCTGGAACGATTGTGGTGGCACCGAGCCCAGCCAGCGCCGCTTGCGCGCTGGCACTCACGACGCGCGCCTCCTGCTTGAGGCCGAGCGCGCGCAACGTCTCGGCAAGCTCGAGCCGGGCGTGCGCCGCTTCGAACGGAGCCCCGGCCGTCTCGAACGCCGCCACGGCATCCTCGAGCCGTCCGCGTGCTCGATCATGGAACCCCGCCGCAGCCTCCACCCGGCCCTCAGCGAGCAGCGCCGAGGCAAGCAGCGGACCGGTCCCCGCGGCATCAGCGGTCGCTCGGATCTCCCCCGCCGCTTCGGTCGCCCCCTCCAGGTCGCCTGTCTGCACGGTCGCCGCAACCAATAGCTCCAAGCCGGCCACGCGATCGAAGCGATCGCCGTCCCCAACGCGCCGGAGAAAACGGTGCGCAGCCTCGACCGCGCCCCGGACGTCGCGTTGATCGAGCGCGAGCAGACCGGCATGGAGCGCGTGAAGGCGGTGACCTTCGCACGTCGCGAGCAGCGCGGCTGCCTCCTCGCTCCGTCCCTGGCGCCGTCGTAACTCAGCCAGCCGCACATCAATGTCATTGGCTTTGGAGGGCCCCATCTCTCCAAGCACCCCAGCTGCGACCTCGAGCTCCTCATCAGCCTTTGCCCAATCACCTCCCCAAACCAGGATGTCCGAGTGATGGATACGACACACGGCGAACATGAACCGGTCCTCGAAGCGTGACGCGATCTCACTCACGCGCGCACACCATTCCGCGGCGCGCTCCAAGTCGCGCACACGCTTGCAGGCGTCGATCAGATAGCAACAGATCGTTTCCGCCAGGTCGACGTCGCCCACCTCGCCGGCGACGGCCGAAGCCGTTGCTGCATCGAGCCTCCGCATGCCCTCATCAATCGCGCCGACACAAACCAGCGCCAACCCCTCCAACGCGAGTGCCACCATCTCAACATCGCTCGAGCCCGCCGCGCGGGCGGCCTCGACCGCCTGCCCCGCGAGCTTACGGGCCTCCAACGGATCATTGCGAACGAGCATCGCAGCATGGGCTCTGAGCGCCAGGGCGAGCGCTCGGCTCTCACTGGGCTCGGCCGCATCGGTGAGCATCATCGCGCGCTCAATCCACCCATTGGCCTCCGCGATTCGCGCCTGCCCATACGCGTCGATCGCAAGCTGCGCCGCTAGCTTGGCGGCAAGCTCCCGGTCCCCCAGCGACCGCGCCAGGCGGTAACCCCGCTCGTGAGCGGCGACTGCACCGTCGAGGTCCCCCTGATACCGAGCCGCGACTCCGAGTCCGTCATACGCAGCCGGCGACTCCTCCGCGGCAAGGGCGTCGCTAAACCTCCGCGACGCCTCCACCCAAGCACCGCGCAACAGTGCGTCGCGCCCTGCGTCGAGTGTGTCGACAGCGATCATCAAACGGGCCCGCACAGCACAATACTGACACCCGCGAAGCTGATGCCATCGACGGGTGCGCCCCCCCTCGGTCTTCGCAGGAGGTCGCCCAGACGCACGCCCTCGTCTCGGAGGCATGGCTCGGATTCGCAGCGCCGCGTTGTCGCCAGGATGCGGGTCGCCGGGGGGCCAGCCGATCAGCTACGAAGGCGTCCGCATGCCGGTCGCGGGGATCGAACGCCTCGCTCTCGACGCCGATACCAATCCGTGGGGCAGCCAGATCGCCCGGGGAGGCGAGCAGACCGCCCGCCGGGTCCCGCTCGCGGACATGATCGTGCCAAATGACCCCTTCAGAAGAGCAGCACCCATTGCGCGGAACACGGGCCGAATGCGCGTCGGGCGAGATGCGATGGTGGCCGCTCCGTGCCTGGATCCCGGAAGGTCGGACGAACACATATGAGTTGCAGGTGCTTTCGCTAATGGAGCCAGCCGGGATCGAACCGGCGAC
>CAXMLR010000406.1:0-12705 GCA_964194275.1 uncultured Solirubrobacterales bacterium | reverse complement strand
CGTATACGCTGCACCAGAGCCACCACGTCTGGATCTCCATCCCGGACCCGCGCCACCACGTCTGGATCTCCACATCCCGCACCCGCCACACCCTCTCGCTCAGCTGCCACAAGCCCACTCGGGCGATCCCGGCGCGCAACCGGGCCGCCGGCTCTACCATCTCCCCGCGATGGGCGCCCGGCAAATGTTCCTCGCGGCGGCGATTGCCGTCTGCGCGCTGATCTGCGCGCAGCCTGCCCCTGCCCTCGCATCAGGCACGCAGCAGTCGATCCTGATGGACGACAACCAGCTGATCTATGCCTCGCCGGACCGTGTCGCACACACCCTCTCGCAACTCGCCTCGCTCGGCGTCGACCGCGTGAAGGTTTCGGTGGTTTGGAGTCTCGTCGCGCCGGATCCGGAGTCGCCGACCAAGCCGAAGTTCGATGCCACCGATCCGAGGGCATATCCCGCCGGAGCGTGGGACCGCTATGACACGCTCGTCCGGCTCGCACAGGCCGCTGGGCTGAAGACCTACTTCCAGTTCACTCCCTCGATCCCGACCTGGGCGATCGACCGCAGCCTGCCGGGAGGGCAAGGGCTCCCCCTCGGACGAGCGCCAAACACGCGAGAATTCGAAAAGTTTGCGGAGGCCGTCGGGCGTAGATACAGCGGGACCTTCGCGGCACGGATTCCCGCCACCGAGCCGCCGCCGTCGCTCCTCGGCTTAGTCGGCCTGGGCCCCGCGCAAACCCAGGCCACCCGGCCGGGAAGCCCGGTTCCGGCCGTTAGTTACTGGAGCGTCTGGAACGAGCCGAACTTCCCAAGCTGGCTGAACCCCTCGCGCCGGACCTTGCCGAGCGGACTGCACCAGGTCACGCAGCCGTTGATCTACCGCAACATCGTCAACGCCGCCTGGCAGGGGCTGACCGCGACGGGTGCTCATACCAGCGACACGTTCCTGCTGGGCGAGACGGCCAACTTCGGCAACCTCCTGCCGATTCCGTTCATCGAGGATCTGTACTGCCTCTCCTCACGCTTCGGCTACCTGAGCGGGAGGGCGGCGGCTCAGGTGGGATGCCCGACGTCCGGCAATCAGGCGAACTTCCTCGCCCAGAACCCGGGACTGTTCGCCATCTCCGGTTATGCCCACCATCCCTACGGCTTCGACCTCGCCCCCGATCGGCCCTATCCAACCGCGGGCTGGGTGACGCTGCAGAACCTCGGCGTGCTCGAGCGCGTGCTGAACCGCGTGTTCGCGAGCTACGGCCAATCCCGCCCGGGGGGCATCCCGCTCTACCTCAGCGAATGGGGTTACAAGACGAACCCCCCCAACCCGTATGTCCAGACCTCGCTGACCCAGCAGGCGCAGTGGCTGGACCAGGGCGAGTACATGACCTGGAAGGTCAGCTACGTGCGGGCGCTCGCCCAGTTCCTGCTCGTCGATGACCAGCCCAAGGCCAGCGAGCCCGTCGGCAGTCGGAAGTACTGGCACACGTTCCAGACCGGACTCGAGACCGTGAGCGGCGCGCCGAAGCCCTCGCTGGCCGCGTTCCGCATCCCGATCTGGGTTGCGGACGCGCGGCGCGGGCCGCGGGTCACGGTCTGGGGTCAGCTTCGTCCCGCCAACCATCTCGGGCTTCAGTACGGCGTGATCCAATTCCAGCAAGCCGGACGAAGCGAATGGGTGACGTTAAGAGAACTCCAGACCGCCAGTCCTGAGGGCTTCCTGCTCGCCCACGTCCCGATCCGATCCGCCGGGAACCTCCGCCTCGGCTGGCTCGATTTTCGTACGGGATCCCTCTACTACAGCCGCACCGTCGCGATCCGTTAGCCCGGCGAGTGTCCCGATTCGGGACGCTAGCCCGCCATGGTGAACGACTCGGCGCCGGGAGTTCGGTGCAGGTCGCTCCCGCCCCGGATCAGATTGCGGATCTCCCGCAGGGCCACGGGCAGTGTCGTTGTGTCGTACAGCCGAGCCGCCCTGATGTCCGCGAGCATGCCCAGGCAGCGCTCGAGGTCGACCGCGTTGGCCTCCATCCAGGCCTCGATCGCCGCGCCGCTCTCGGTTGCCGATGGATATGCCTTGAGCACCTCCTGCGTGAGCGCGCGGTGCAGGCTGTACAGATCGTCACGCAGCGCCGCCGAGCCAGCGCCTGCCACCGGTTCTCGCGCGGGAGCTCGATGATCCGGTCACGCAGCCAGGTGAGTTCGAGCCGCGAGCCCAGTTGGAAGTAAGTCCTCATCACCATCTGCGGGTCGGCGTTGATTGCGCGGGCGACCTCGACGATGTCGAACACCGACAAGAGCGCCGGCATTGCCGCGACCCGCCGAGTGAGCCCACCGGGGACACCGGCGGACTCGAGCTCACTGGCCCGACGGTCGAAATGCTCGCGCTCATCCTCGCCCAGGATCTCCGGTAGCGCTTGAGTGAGCATCCGCGCGCCGGACTGGAAATAGTGGGTGGTCACGGTGATGTCGAGGGCGTGCGGGTTGGCGCGGACCAGCCGCCGGGTGGAGCGCTCCATCAGGCGCCGGCCCTCGATCAGCATGTCAAGCTGAATCTCCGCCGGCACGCGGTTGTCCAACTCCTGCACGGCTGTCCAGAATGACCGCATGTCGAGTACCTCTCGGGCCACCGCGAAGCCCCGGGCGAGGATTGGTGGCGTGGCGCCGGTCTCCTCGGTCAAGCGGAAGGCGAACGTGGTCCCCGCCCGATCGACCAACTGGTTGGCCACTACCGTCGCGATGATCTCTCGCCGCAGTCGATGGCCGTCCATGTGTTGCCTGAACCGCTCGGGCAGCGGCGGTGGAAAATACCGCTGCAGGTCGTGGGCCAGGTGGCGATCTTCAGGCAGGTCGGAGTCCAGCAGCTGCGAGTACAGGTGGATCTTGCAGTAGGCCATTACCACCGCCAGCTCAGGCGCGGCCAACCCGGCGTGATTGGCCTTGCGCTCGTCCAACGCCTCCTCGTCCGGCAGGAACTCGATCTTCCGCTTCAATCCCGCCACCTGCTCGAGGTGACGGATCAGACGGGCATGCACGTCGACCATGCCGGCGGCCTGGCGTAGCGCCAGGCTCATGGCCTGGGTCTGGATGTAGCTCGCGTACAGCACCCGCTCGGCTACGGACTCGGTCATCTCGCTCAGCAGGTTGTTGCGGTCGGTCGTCGTCAGCTCGCCCGCTCTGACCAGCGAGTCGAGGAGGATCTTGATGTTCACCTCGTGATCGGAGCAATTGACTCCGGCAACGTTGTCGATCGCGTCGGTGTTGATCTTCCCCCCCGTCAGCGCGTACTCGATTCGCCCTCGCTGGGTGAGCCCCAGGTTGCCGCCTTCGCCCACCACGCGGCACCGGAGCTGAGCTCCGTCGATCCGCACAGCATCGTTGGCCTTGTCGCCGGCCTGGGCATGGGTTTCACTCGCGGCCTTGACGTAGGTGCCGATGCCGCCGTTCCACAGGAGGTCGACCGGCGCGCGGAGCAGCTCGCGGATCAACTCGTTCGGTGACAGCTTCTCGGGGTCGATCGACAGTGCCTCGCGGATCTGCGGGGAGAGCTCGATCGACTTGGCGCTCCGCGGATAGACGCCGCCGCCGGCCGAGATCAACGAGGCGTCGTAGTCGTCCCATCCCGAGCGCGCTCGCTCGAACAATCGCCTGCGTTCCCCGAAGCTTCTCTCCGGGTCGGGATCCGGGTCCAGGAACACGTGCATGTGGTTAAACGCACCGATCAGCTTGATGTGCCGGGACAGCAGCATTCCGTTGCCGAACACGTCCCCGGACATGTCGCCGATCCCGACGGTCGTGAAGTCGCTGTGCTGGAGGTCTGTCCCCAGCTCACGGAAGTGCCGCTTGACCGACTCCCACGCGCCCCGGGCGGTGATTCCCATCGCCTTGTGGTCGTAGCCGTGGGAGCCGCCGGAGGCGAACGCGTCGCCGAGCCAGAAGTCGTACGCGGCCGCAACCTCGTTGGCAATATCGGAGAAGCTGGCCGTGCCCTTGTCCGCAGCCACCACCAGATACGGGTCGTCGTCGTCGTAGCGAACCGTCCGCTCGGGCCCGACGACCTCGCCGTCGACGATGTTGTCGGTGAGGTCGAGAAGCCCGCCGAGGAAGGTCCGGTAGCATTCGATCCCCTGCTTCTGCAGGGCTTCTCGCCCAGCGTCACGGCGCGGCTGCTTGACCACGAAGCCGCCCTTGGAGCCGACGGGGACGATCAGCGCGTTCTTCACCATCTGGGCCTTCATCAAGCCCAGGATCTCCGTGCGGAAGTCCTCTCGCCGATCGGACCATCGCAGACCGCCGCGAGCGACCTTCCCGCCGCGCAAGTGCACCCCCTCCACCTGGGGCGAATAGACGAAGATCTCAAACCTCGGTCGCGGCAGCGGGAGCACCGTGACGAGCCCCGGATCGAGCTTGAAGGCCAGGCACGCCCGGGGCCCGCCCCCGTCTCCAGCCCGGAAATAGTTCGTCCGCAGGATCGCCGTGATCACACCCAGGTAGCTGCGCAGAATCCGGTCCTCATCGAGGCTTTCGACCTCGTCGATGGCCGCCTCGATGTCCGTGCGCAGTCGATCGACCGCATCCGCATCCCGCCGATCCGGGTCCAGCCGCAGGGTGAACAGCTTGACCAACTGAACGGTGATCTGCGGATGTCCGAGCAGGGTCCGCTCGATGTAGGCGTCAGAGAAGGCGATGCCCGCCTGGCGTAGGTACTTGGCGATCGCCCGGATGATCGTCACCTCCCGCCCGCTCAACTGGGCCCGCAGCACCAGGGCATTGAGTCCGTCGTCCTCCAGATCACCGCGCCAGACAGCGAGGAACGCTTCCTGGAACAGGCCTTGCACCCGCTCGAGGTCATCGGCCAGGCAGCGCAGACCGAAGTCATAGATCCACACCGCCTCGCGGCCGGCGGGCGTGATCTCGTACGGCCGCTCGTCCACCACCTTCGCGCCCATGTGCTCAAACCGGGGCAAAACATCCGACAGCAAGATCCCCTCCCGGCTGAACAGCTTGCAGCGAAACACCCCCGCCGGGGCCTCCAGGGGGCGATACAGGTTGATGATCGGCTCGGCCGCGTCCGCGAGCTCCTCGATCCGGTCGATGTCCGCCACGGCCGATCGAGCGACGCGCTCATCCTGATACGCGGGAGGAAAGGCGCGGGCGTAGCGCGCCAGGATCTTGGCGCCGCGATCCTCCCCGTGCTCGGCCACAAGGGCGTCTCGCAAATCATCCGACCAGGCTCGCGTGGCCTGCACGAGACGAGCCTCGATGTCACTGACGTCAAAGCGAGCCTTCACGCCCTCGGGGCAATGCACGATGTACTGCACCCGGGCGAGCACCGACTCGGACAACTGGAGCGCCCAGTCGACGTGGCTGCCGCCAAGCGCCTCGAGGAGGATCTTGGCCACTCGCTCACGGTTTTCGGTGTTGAAGCGGTCCCGGGGGATGCAGACCAGGCAGTCCACGAACCGATCGAGGGCATCGGCGCGGACGAACAGCCGCACCCGTTGGCGCTCGCCGAGAGCGAGGATTCCCGTGGCCATCGCGAATAGATCGTCGACGTCGATCTGGAGCAGCGAGTCGCGTGGATAGGACTCGAGGATCTCGAGCAGCGCCTTGGCGTCGTGACTGGCGACGGGAAAACCCGCGCGCCGCAGCACCCGGTCCACCTTGTCGGCCAGGAGCGGAATCCCGCGTGCGCTCTCGCGGTAGGCCATCGTCGAATACAGGCCCAGGAACCGGCGCTCGCCGATGACCCGCCCGTCGGGCCCGAATCGCTTTACCCCGATGTAATCCAGGTGCGACGGGCGGTGCACCGTCGAGCGCGCGTTGGCTTTGGTCAGGACCAGCGGGACCGGGGCCTGAGCGAGTGTCGCCGCCTTGGGCCCGAGTCGCTTGTACGCCGTCTTCGGAACGCCGCGGAGAATGCCCAGCCCCGAGCCCGGTACAGCTTTCAGACCCGCTTGCCCGTCTTCGACGACGAGCTCGTACTCGCGGAAGCCGAGGAACGTGAAGCGGTCGTGGGCCAGCCACTGCAGGAAGTGCCGCGCCTGCTCGAGCGATTCGCTCCCGATCGGTGAGGCTGCGCTGCCGAGCTCGTCGACAAGTTCCAGCGCCCGCCCGCGCATGGCCGACCAATCCGCGACCGCCGCGTCGACCTCGCCGAGCACGCGCTCCACGTTCTGGCACAGTCGCTCCAGCCGTCCGTCGTCCGGCTCGCGCGCGATCTCGGCGTGGAGGATCGACTCGCTCCGCGCGTCGGGCGCCGCATCCTCGAGCGCGACGACTTCCACCACGCTGTCGTCGTCATCGCGGCGCACTCGGACCACCGGATGAATGACGAGATCAAGCCCGTATCCGGCGCGGGCCAGCTCCATCGTCACGGAGTCGACCACGAACGGCATGTCGTCGGTGATGACCTCGACCACCGTGTGCGGTGACTGCCACCCGTGCTGCGCGAGCTCCGGGTTATAGACGCGGACCTTGATCTCCCCCGGCGCCCGGTTCGCGAGCAGCTTCCAATGCGCGAGCGCAGCGCCGTAGAGGTCGAGCGGGCTTCGATCCGCGAGATCCTCCGCCGGAACCCAGTGGTAGTACTGGCGCACGAACGCCTCGCATGCACTCACCTGAGGCTCGGGCAGCCGCTCCCGGACGCGAGCGCAGACCGCATCGATCAGCTCTGCCTCGAGCTCCGACGCCTTCACCATCCGAATATCGCCTTTCTCCTCACTGACGGACCGGCTCAGTCCGGATCTCAGCCTACCCCGCCCGCGACTCGTCCGCGCATCCGTCAACCCCTCGTGCGAACATATGTTCGTGACGAGCGACGGCAATCCCTACGCCCGGTTCCGGCGGGCGCTCGCAACGGGGAACGAGGCGCTGGTCACCGCAGCCGCGCTCGAGCTACCGCGGATCGCTCTCGATGACGCGCTGCGGATCTGCCTGGTTCTGCGCGGCGGCGACCCGGGCCGATATGAACGTGCCGCGGTCCGGTGGCTGGGGAGGTTCGCCCTCGAGGCGACCCAGGCCACGATCGAGGATCTCCGCAGCGCGGCCGACGCGCTCGACGCGCTGCCCAGGCGTCCGGCGGAGGCGATGGAGCGCCTGCAGATGTTGTGCGTCGCCCGCGGCGTGGCGTGAGTGGTTCTCCGCGAGGACCACGAAGCGAGAAAATGCGACGATTCAGAGATGGCCAGCGGCCCCGTCCAGCATCCGATCTTCGCGCGCGTGTTCGATCGTCTCAGTCGGATGATGGAGGGCGAGGTGGGGCCGCTGCGGGCTGAGATGCTGGCCGGGCTCTCGGGCACCGTGGTCGAGGTCGGCGCGGGCAACGGGATCAACTTCTCTCACTATCCAACCGGCGTCGATCAGGTGATCGCGCTCGAGCCGGAGCCGTACATGCGGGCCAAGGCGCAGACCGCGGCGGCCTCCGCGACGGTCCCGGTCACCGTGCGGCCCGCGACCGCGGACGCGCTGCCGGTCGAATCCGGCAGCGCTGACGCCGTCATCGCCAGCCTGGTTCTGTGCACTGTCCCCCACGTGGAATCGGCGCTCGCGGAGCTGCGCCGCGTGCTGAGGCCCGGCGGCGAGCTGCGGTTTCTGGAGCATGTCCGCGCGCCCGGACCGCGCAAGGCTGGACTCCAGCAGACGCTGGATCGGTCTGGGGTGTGGCCGCTGGTCGGCGGCGGATGCCACTGCGCGCGGGACACCGTGGGCGCGATCGAAGCGGCCGGCTTCACCGTGACCAAGCTCCGCAGCGTCAACCTCGGTCCCGCCTGGGCAATCACCAACCCGCACATGCTGGGGGTGGCGCAGGCATCTCCCCCGCCCTGATCGCGCGCCAGCGCCCCAGGTCGCCCGCCGAGTGGAGACGTCGCTGACCTGGCCTGTGCCCGGCCATGAGCGGGTCTCTTGAATGCTCAGGCGACGCTAGCGCGCCGCGATATCGCTCTAATCGGGCTGGGGGAGCCCGAGCCGAGCTGCCGCGGCGCCGGCCTGGGCGCGCGTCCTGACATCGAGCTTGCGCAGGATTGAGGACACGTGGTGGTCAATGGTCTTTGGACTCACGACCAACCGGTCGGCAATCTCGGCGTTGCGCAGCCCCACAGTCAGCAGGGGCAGCACCTCCAGCTCGCGGCTGGTCAGCCCGGCTGGATTGGCGAGGGTGCGGGGGCGCGGTCCACGCGGTACGTCTCGTTCGCCCAACTCGCGCAAGCGCCGGACGACGACGGTTGCCGCGGCTCGAGCTCCCATTCCCCGAAGCTCGTCGAGGGCCTGGCGCAGCGCAGCGGGCTCGCCTGAATCGGCGAGCGCGAGGGCGGCGTCGTACGCGCACCCGCACCCCCGTAGGGTCCGGGCCGCCTCTGCCCAGTCGCCGGCGACTATCTGGCGGTGGTGCTCGAGCGCTCCTGAGAGGACCTCGGTTGCAAGACCGCCCCGCATACGCCACACGGCGAGCGCGCCGACGTGAAAGCCGTTTCCGACCCGCTCAGCGAACGCGAGCGCATCGGCCGTCTCCTGGGCGATCGCTTCGGTCCGACCGTCGAGCCAAGCTGCTTCCGCCCGTGCCGTAGCTGCGACGACGGTCAAATCCAGATCCCCCTGTGCCAGTTCACGCGCCTCGTGGAGGAGTGGCCGGTAGTCCGGATCGCCTCGTCGGGCGCGCACGAGAGCGAGGACGACGAGCGCGTCGCCGCGGGGCCCGATGATCTGGTCCCGCGGCAGGGCGAGGATTGCGCTGGCGGTCTCGGCAGCTGCGTCCCAATGTCCGAGCGCCAGTTCGGCCTGGCCGCGAATCCCGGTGAGGCACTTTAGCCAGGCCTCGAGTCCGTGCTCACGGCAATACTCGATCCCGGTCTCGGCGCAGCTCATCGCCTCGCTCCACCGGACGGCTTGTCCGAGGCAGGTGGCAAGGTTGATGAAGCCGCGACCGGCGTCCGTAAACAGACCATGCTGTCGCCCCAACGTGACGCTTCGCTCGAGGTCAGTTAGTCCGCGCTCCTCCCCATGCATGAACCGCGCCGAGCCGACGTTGTTGAGGGCGTGGACGAGCGCCTCCGTGTCGTCGAGTCGCTCAGCCAGGTCCCTCGCCCGCTCGGCGAGGGCGATCGCCGCCTCGAGGTCGTCCAGCATGGAGATCCCGGCCAGCATGCTGTACGCGCGGGCCAGCTCCGGTCCGGCGGGGGCCATCTCAAGCACGCGGACAGACTCGCTTGCGTCTTCGATCGCTTCGGGAAGCCGGCCGATGCAGGAGAGCAGTCGGCTGCGGCGTCGTAGGGCGTCGCCCTGCCGGATCAGGTCGCCGGTTCGGCGGTACGTGGCGATCACTTCGGTCATCCCATCAGCGGCCTCGGAGCGCATATCGCTGAGATAAGCGTGGTCAGCAAACCGGTCCAGCAGCCGAGCCCGCCCCTCGCTGGGCAGGTTTTGCGCGAACCGTAGCGCGCGCAGATATTGGTGCTGTGCCTCACGGGGCGATCCGAGCGAGGCCGCGTGCTCCCCAGCGGCGGGGGCGTAGCGGAGGACCGCCGGCCCGTCCCCGGCCGCCTCGGCATGATGGGCGAGTCGGGCGAGATCCACTCCGCCGATGTCGTGCCTGCTGAGCGCCGTGAGGGCACGGCGATGAAGGGAGACCGCCCGATCCGGAGGAAGGGTTCCCTCGACGGCCAGGCGGGCCAGCTCGTGCCGGAACACGACCCCGTCAGCGTCGGCGCGCACGACGCCCCACGCAGGCACTCGTCGAGTGCGCGGAGTCCTTCGTCGGTCATCGACTCCAACAGCCAGACCTCAGCGCGCTAAGGGGACCACGGCGACCGCGTCCAGCAGACTCTGGGCTGCCGCTCCCAACCGAGCAACGCGCGCGAGCACTGCATCGCGAACCGTGGCCGGGACGATCTCAGTTCCCGCCGCGAGGGACTCAGTGACGAAGAACGGGTTACCCGCGGTCCGAGCATATAGGTCGTCGGCATCGAGCACAGAGTCCTCGGCCATTGCCCGAACGGCCGACCGCGAGAGCCCGCGCAACCCCAGCCGGGCGGTGTTCTCGCGACCGGGCAGCTCCCCGAGAACGATCTGGAGCGGGTGGTCGCGATGCAGGCAGTCGTCGCGGAAGCTCAGAGCGACGAGCACGGCGACAGACTCGATCCGACGGGCAAGGACCCGGACGACATCGAGCGTGGCCTCGTCGGCCCAGTGAAGGTCCTCGAGCACGAGCACGCATGGCGCGCGACCACGGAACTCGGCCAGCAGCGCTCCGGCGACCTCGTGGGGCCGCCCGCCCCCCTCGACGAGCATCGCGAGCTCGCCGCCCGTCTCCGCGGCCGGCTCCAGCAACGGACCGAGCGGACGAGGCGTGAACAGGGGGTCGCACGTTCCCCACAGGACCGAGAACCGGCGGGGGAGAGCCGAGCAGAACTGGCGGAGCAGCGCCGTCTTGCCGATGCCCGCCTCGCCCGAGATCAAGACGATGCCACCGCGACGATGCTCCGCCGCCTCCGCACTCAAAGCGTGCAAACGGGACAGCTCGCTTGAACGTTCGAGCAATCCGGCCACATCGCGTATCGCTGGCCCCCCGGGGGTGCCCATACCTGGATGGTCGCGCAACCACGACGGCGTGGCAACTGCCGGGCTTGAGCGCAGATCTGTCACAGTGCCCACCCTACGACTCGCGCAGTCCGCGTACATGGGGAGGACTCCCCATCTCTGCGTTGCCGAGCGGCGCCATGCCGGAGCCGGAGCGGACAGGTCGACAGAGTGCGTCCTTGCGGCCGGGGGGAGAATTCCGCAAGCAAGTGGGCATGAGGCTCTGCGTCGCTGTCAACGAAGCGAATCGAAACTCTCGACCTGGTAGCTCACCCGAAGTGGCGGATCTCGTCCGGGGGCGGCGGCGGGGTGGCACTTTCGTGACCGCTGGCTGAGCGGCACTCTCCAGGCGTGGGCTGGCCCGGGGACGGCAAGCGCTTGGTGCTCACAGCATTCCCAAGATGGGTTGTGGGGGCGCCCAATATGGGTGGTCCTCCCGATGCCCGCGCCGGGCCGCGAGCGTAGCTTGACGGCAATGTCAACCGACCGGTCGAAGGGGAGGAACGAGATGCCGCGATATGTGGTGCAGCGCACCTTTTCCCAGGGGCTGCACATTCCTGTGATGGACGGCGGAGCGGAGCTTTGCCGCAGGGTCGTCGAGCGCAACGCCGAGGAGGGCGTGACCTGGATCAGCTCGTTCGTCAGCGAGGACAAGGCCCGGACTTTCTGCATTTACGACGCACCAACCCCCGAGGCGATCCGCACGACCGCAGCTCGTAACGAGCTGCCGCTCGACCAGATCACGCGGGTGACGGTGCTCAATCCCTATTTCTACGCGTAGCGAAGGAGGACAAGATGTTCAAGCACACACTGATCAAGCGTTTGCTGGTCACCGGTCTGACGATCGGCGCCGCGAGCTTTCCGGCGGCAGCGCAGGCGACATTTATCGAGGGCGGCGGCGGCGGTTCGTCATCCCCGACGCAGGCCACGCAGGTTGCGAGTGCTCCCGCGCGCCCGCAAACCAGCGCGAATGCGCAATCGGGATTCCAGTGGGGCGATACCGGAATCGGCGCCGCCAGCGCGCTGATCCTGATCGGAGTCGGCTCGGGTGCCGCGGTCGCGGTCCGGCGCCGGACCGGCGCGCTCGCCGGATGACCTGGGGCCGGCGGCGGTCGCGCTCGTGTTGCGCGCATTGCTGGCGGGATTGACTAGCTCGCGGGCGACGGCCTCAGGTTCGGTCGTCGCCCCGTGGGCTGCGGCGGCCTGGAGCTGTCGTGGTTGAAGCATTGGCTGTGGGAGGATGAATGGTCCACGCGGCACGAGACCTGCATTCGTGCTGCGCCGCAACTCCTCGGCGGCTCGCCCAGAGACGCGGTTCGCGCGGACAGGAGATCGGCTATGTCGCCATATACGGCCGAGGGGAGGCCCCGGGGCCTGGCTGGCATTGGTTTGATCGCCGGTCGCTGCAGCTTCGAACGGCTTAGCTGATCGTCTTTGTGCCGCGTCGACGGGGACCGCTCACGCGCGGCTCGCCGCCCTCAAACTGGCAGTCACATAGCGTGGAACGGCATCACCCCTGTCCCTCCTTCCCACCCGGAGTTCTTGGTCAGTGTCAGTATCACTACCGATTCGGGCCTGCCAGGACGTGGTCGACTCTGCGATTGGTACCCGATTGGTGCCGACGCTCCAGTGGATTCTTGGCCCGGGGGCTGGAAATTAGCGGCTGTACAGGAGTTCGCGAGAGGTGAGCGAGGGGACTCGAACCCCCGACCGCCTGGACCACAACCAGGAGCTCTACCAGCTGAGCTACGCCCACCGCGTTAGCACTGAATCTACCAGCGCGCAGGCTCGCTCGAGGTCGCGGAGCCGACCCGACGGTCTCGTTCGTGTCTGCGGGGAGCCCCATAGCACCCACGGCGCTCCTGGCAGGCCGAACCTGCGACTCCCGGCTGAGGGCTTCAGCGCCCTGGATGAAATCGCGCGCCGGCGCAAAGTTAGCCGGGCCGAGGCAGCGCGCCAGTCGATCAGTGAAACGGCCCTCCGTGACCGTGCGGGGCGGGCTTGCTGCCAAAGCACGGCAGCTGAAGCAAGACGAGTCCTAGGTGGCGATCAGCCGCTTCGAGCGGCTCGGGCCTGCGGCTGCCCCAAGTCGCCGGCTGCGGCGAGGATGTCCAGCTGTTGAACGACACGCTGGGTGGTGAT
>CAXMLR010000405.1:0-4230 GCA_964194275.1 uncultured Solirubrobacterales bacterium | reverse complement strand
TTGTAGGTGAAGGAGTCGTAGTTGTCGATCACGGCCACAACCCCGCGGAGGGAGCCCGCGCTCACCGGCCCAGCCCCTGGTTGGCGCGCTCGACCGCCGCCAGCAGCGCAGCCACCTTGTTGTCGATTTCCAGCGCCTCCTCGTGGGGCTCGGAGTCGGCGACGATCCCCGCCGAGGCCTGGGCATAGGCGACGCCGTCGCGCACCACCAGGGTGCGCAGCGCGATCGCGGTGTCCAGGTTCTCGCCGCCGAAGCCGAGGTAGCCCACCGCCCCGGCATACACGCCCCGGGTCTCGGGCTCCTGCTCGGCGATGATCTCCATCGCCCGCAGCTTGGGGGCGCCGGTGACCGTGCCCGCGGGGAAGCAGGCCCGGAGCGCGTCGAGCGCGGTGGCCCCGTCGCGCAGCGTCCCGGTGATCGTGCTCACCAGGTGCATGACGTGGGAGTAGCGCTCCACCTCCATGTACTCGGTCACCCTCACGGTGCCGGTGGCGCACACCCGCCCGAGGTCGTTGCGGCCGAGGTCGACCAGCATCACGTGCTCGGCCCGCTCCTTCGGATCGCCGAGCAGCTCCTCGGCGATCCGGCGATCCTCGTCCGCGCTGGCGCCGCGAGGTCGGGTCCCGGCGACCGGCCGGGTCGAGACACGACGCCCGGCGACCGTGATCAGCGGCTCCGGGCTGGCGCCCGCGACTTCGAAGTCGCCGAAGTCCAGGAAGTACATGTACGGACTCGGATTGACCGCTCGCAATCCCCGGTAGATGGAGAACGCCTCCACCGGGACGGGGGCCGACCACCGTTGCGATGGCACGACCTGGTAGGCATCTCCCGCGTAGATGTATTCGATCACCCGGGCCACGATGGCCTCGAACTCCGAGCGCTCCAGATTTGACCGAAACGACGGGATGGGGCGATCGCCCGCGGGAGGCCGCGCGGGTCGGGGGATCGGACCGGCGAGCCGCCAGCGAACCTCGGCGATGGTTTCCTTGGCGCGCCGGTATGAAGCCTCAAGCTCATCGTCGGCGTACACGTTGGCCAGCACCTTGACGGTGCGTTTGAGATGGTCGAAGACGACCAGCGCGTCGGTCAGCATCAACGCCAGGTCCGGGACGCCGATCGTGTCCGGATTCGGGGGACCGAGCGGCTCGACCGTCCGCACCAGGTCATACGCGAACATGCCGACCGCCCCACCGGCGAACGGCGGCAGGTGCTCCGGCGAAGCCACGCGGAACTGCCGCAGCTGCTCCGCCGCCAGGGCATAGGGATCGCCCGGATCGCCCAGCGACCATCTGAGCACACCGCGTGGGCGAAAGCCGATGAACGAGTAGCGTCCCACGCGGCCGTGCTCAGCTGACTCGAGCAGGAATGCGGGCCCCTCCTGACGCAGTTTCAAGAACGCCGAGACCGGCGTGTGAGTGTCATCGATGAAGGTCTCACACAGTGGGATCAGGTTGTAGTCACGGGCCAGCACCCGAACCTGCTCCAAGGACGGCATCGCCTCACTGCTCTCAGCGTTTACTACGGCCATCCAGCACCCGCTCCGCATCCTCGAGCGTCAGCCCACGCCCGCGCAGCAGGACCGCGAGGTGGTAGATCACATCAGCCGCCTCCTCTGACACGCGTTCGTCTGACTCATCCCGCGCGGCCCGGACGACCTCCTCGGCCTCCTCCCGCACCTTGGCGCCGATCAGCGCCGGGTCGGCCAGCAGCCGGGCGGTATACGAGCCGCGGGGTTGGGTCAGCGCGCGCTCGCCGATCGTGCGCTGCAACGACGGCAGCACCTCGTGCGGAGCGGTGGGCTGAAGCTCGCCATTGTGAAAACAGGTCCGCTCGCCGGTATGACACGCCGGCCCGGCGGGTTCGACCAGCGCGAGCACGGCATCGGCATCACAGTCGTAGCGAATCGCCTTCAAGCTCTGGGTGTTGCCGGACGTCTCCCCCTTGTGCCAGAGCTTGTTGCGAGAACGGCTGAAGAAGTGCATCTCGCCGGTCTGCCGGGTCTTTGCGAGTGCATCTGCGTTCATGTAGGCGAGCGTCAGCACCTCGCCGCTGCGCCAGTCCTGGACCACGCACGGGACCAGCCCGCGTTCGTCGAAAGCGATCTGTGCGTCGTTCATCGGCTGACGATTCTAGGTGGGGGAAGTGCACCGGCGGTGGGGGCGCCTAGATAATGGCTCGCATGCTCCAGGTGTTCGACGGTCACAACGACGCCCTGACCAGGAACGATCACGCCGGATTGGCCGCGGGCCGCAGCGGCGGACACCTGGACTTGCCGCGGATGCGGACCGGCGGCGTGCGGGGAGCGATCTTCGCCGTGTTCACCTCATCTGAACACGAACAGGAGGAACCGCTGCCGCGAGCCGACGACGTGCTCGAGTTCGAACTCGCGTCGCCGGTTCCTCACGGGCGGGCCGCGGCTTTCGCCACCGCCGCGGCCGGCCGGCTGCTCGAGCTGGAGCGTTCGGGGCACGTCAGGCTGGCTCGCCGCATCGACGACCTCGACGCGGCCCACGACGGAGACGGTCCGCCGGCGGCGGTGCTGCACCTGGAGGGCGCCGAGGCGATCGATCCTGATCTGGAGGCGCTTGCGTTATGGCACGCAGCCGGGCTGAGGTCGCTCGGACCGGTCTGGAGTCGCCCCAACGCGTTCGGCCACGGCGTTCCGTTCATTTCGCCCTCCTCGCCCGACACCGGACCGGGTCTGAGCGCGGAGGGAGTCAGCCTGGTCCGTCGGTGCTCGGAGCTCGGGATTCTGGTCGACCTGAGTCACCTCAACGAGGCGGGATTCTGGGACGTCGCCGCGCTTGAGCCCGGTCCGCTGGTGGCGAGCCACTCGGCCGCCCACGCACTCTGCCCGACCTCCCGCAACCTCACCGACGCCCAGCTCGATGCCATCGGGACCAGCGGCGGGCTGGTGGGAATCGTGTTCGCCTGCCCGTTCATCCGCGCGGACTTCTCGGACGATCAGGACACACCGATCGAGCTGATCGCCGCACACACACGCTACGTCGCCGACCGCATTGGGGTGGACCATGTGGCGCTGGGGTCTGATTTCGACGGAGCACCGATCCCGCGTGCCGTCGGAGACGTGGCCGGGATGCCACACGTGCTCGACGCGCTGAGCGCCGCCGGCTTCACACCCGCGGAGCTCAGCGCTATCGCCTGGCACAACTGGCGGCGGGTGCTGGCCGCGTGGTGGCGCTGACGACGCACCCGCGAGGCAACGCCCGGCTGTGAGCCGGACCAGGAACGCAGCAACTGACAGCCCGGGCACTGCTTCCCGCTCCGCTGCGAGCCTCTTCCACATTTGCACCCCCGTACGCGGTCTCGACGCCGACTTCGCTCCTCATCGGACCGGTCGCGGCGAAGACCTCAGCGCAGGCACCTCGCATGAGCGATGGACGCCTTCTGGACGGATGTAGGACCCTCAGCGAGAGGCTATTCGATTCCGAGGCGGTCGAGCAGACGCTCGTCACCGCGCCAGTGTCGACGCACGCGCACTGACAGCTCCAGATGCACGTGGCCACCAACCTCAGGCTCGATCGCCCGCCGCGCAGCGACCCCGATCGACTTGACCATCCGGCCTCCCGCTCCGATCAGGATCCCTTTCTGCGAGTCGGTCTCGGCCAGGATCACCGCCTTGATCCGCACCAGGTCCGGGCGATGACGGTTGACCTCCTCGATCTCGACCTCGACGGCATGGGGAATCTCCTCACGCGTCCGGGCGAGAATCTGCTCGCGCACCAGCTCGGCCAGGACCGCGGTCTCGGACTGGTCCGAGTGCTGGCCGGCCGCGAAGTAGAACGGGCCGGGCGGCAGCATCGACACGAGCTGATCGACCAGCGCCGGGACGCCGTTGCCCGTCCGGGCGGAGACGGCGAAAATCTCCTCGGCGACGTCGAGCTCCTCGGCGTCGTGGAGGGTGGACACGGTCCGCGGTTGCTGGCAGCGGTCGATCTTGTTGACGGCGACAACAACCGGGATCGGGGCACTGCGCAGCAGGCCGGCAATGAACCGCTCGCCCGGCCCGACCCCCTGCTCAGCGTTCATCACGAACAGGCACGCGTCGGCCTCCGCCAGTTCGCGCTCGACCCGGCGCTGCATCCGCTCGGTCAGGGCATCCCGCGGGCGCTGGACGCCGGGGAGATCGACGAGCACGAGCTGCCAGTCAGGCCCAGTCGCCACCCCGCGCACGGCACGCCGGGTCGTCTGCGGCTTGTCGGAGACGAT
>CAXMLR010000404.1:0-8981 GCA_964194275.1 uncultured Solirubrobacterales bacterium | reverse complement strand
CCCGCCGCGGCGCACGCCTGGCCGCCCGCGGTGCCGGCGGAAGGCAGCCCCGCGGCAGTAGCCGGCTTGGTGTCTGGGTAGGGGCGGGTGCCGGCCGGCGCCTTGGCGATCCGGACCGGGCCCTTGTAGCCGCCGGCCGCCGCACCGGGCAGGTTGAGCGCCAGCGCGGTGTCATACCAGATGTCGATCGCCGCTCCCGGCGCGCCGGCGCCGATGTCGAGCTTATAGGCCACGACCGAGCGGTTGGCCGGGCTGGTGATCTGCAGCGGGAAGCCGTAGGGCAGCGGCTTTGAGTGACCGGCGTCCCCGCCGACCGTCTGCGGCGGCGGCGTCCCCGCGAGGAGATCCCCGAGTCGATGCGCCTCGGCGAAGGTCGCGCTGTTGAACGGCGGTGCGCCGAGCTCGGCCCAGGCCATCTTCCCGGTCAGATCGGCGCTCTGGCCATTCGCAGGATTGGCGGCACCGGTGTGGGTGCTGGTCGGGTCGCCGGGGCCGCCGTAGGTGGTGGCGATCACCGTCAGCCCACCCGCTCCAAGGCCTGGCGCGCTGCCGCTGGCCGAAGGGGCTTGGCAGCCCCCGCCGGCGAGGATCCCCGAGCTGGCGAACGAGCCGACCACCGCCGCCAGCAGCAACAGCCCGGTTAGGCTTCCCGCCGCGAGCGCTGCTGGCAGCCGCGAGCGCCTGCGCGCCACCACCCCGCCAGCCCGCAACGCAAGAACGTGGGCGCTCATGGTCCTGCCGCCGCGGTCACGACCCACACCGCCAGCCACCGGCCAGCGATCTGCTTGAGGATCGCCGCGACCGGGAACTTCGAGATCCCGTCGCTTGCCAGCGCGCCAACCTCGAACCCGCCGCCGTATCTGCGGGCCGCCAGCGTCAGCAGCGTGAGCTGTCTTGACCTGAGCGCCGGGCCGACATCGACGTGAAAGCGTCCGAGCCGCCTCGCCAGCGCGGGTGCGGCGTCGGGAAAGCGCGCTGGCGCTTGGCCGTAGGAGAAGCGCAAATAGGCGGTCAGGAACGCTCGCGCGGCGGCCATCACGGGCGCCGGCGCGGTGCCGCCCAGCTGTCCTCCGTCAGGCGTCGGAATCGACGGGGAAGACGGCGCCGAAGGCGTGGGCATGGTGGGCGCCGGGGGTGGCGCCTGCGGCTGGGTGCTCGCCGCCTGGGGCGCGCTCGCGACACGATGGCTGGTGGACCTGTCTCGAGCGAGGCTCAGGCCGACCGCCGCGAGCACAAGCACGATCGCGGCTGTCACGAACGCGCGGCCGCGCTCGCGCTCGCCGATCGGCCGGGAGGCCAGGCGCCTCAGCCAGCCGATCACCGCTCACCCTCCGGCCGCTCGGGCCGCGCCGGCCGCTGCGGCCAAAAGAGCTCAGGCGGCTCGGCGGGTGGTGGTGCTGGCTGCCCCGGTGTCTCGCTGGCTGGCGCCGGCGAGCCGGAGGGCGATGAGCGCTGCAGGCGGATCGTGTTCGTGGCGCCTCCGCGCAGGCGCTCTGCGTCCTTGCGCAGCTGCTCGCCGAGCGCGTGTGGCCGCTCACGAGCGCCGCCAGGCGCATCCGCCGCCCGGGATTCTGCCGGCGAGAGGGCAGCCGCGGGCTGCGGGGGCGCCGGCGAGCCGTCGCCGTGAAGCTGTTCGCCAGCGGCGTCCGGGGCGGCAAGCTCGCGCGCGGGTGGCGGGAGCTCTGCAGCTGAGGCGCCGGCGTCGCGCCTGGCCGCTTTTGCCCTCTCGCCGTGCCTTGCAATCCCCACCGCAGCCGGTGGCGCGGCCGTGCCGTGCTGCTCGCGCGATCCCCTCTGCTCTGCAGGCTCTTGCGGCCGGTGGCTCGGCGCGACCACCGCTGCAGCGCGAGCGGCCAGCTCTGCCGATGACGCCGCTTCGGCGCGCGCCTCGCGCTGGCCCGCCTCGTGGCCGGATTGCGGTGGCGGTGGTGGCTGTCCGCGGCCCCCGCGCTCGCGCACCGCCCGGCGGGCGAGCCGTCCCACGGCATACACGCCCGCGAGCTTGAGCGTGCCTTCCTCTGGCCTGACGGTGGTGCCGGTGGTGGCGGCGGTGATTTGGCCGGTGAGCTGGTGGCGGTAGAGGAAGACCGCCCAGAAGAACGCCGCCTCAAGCCCGAAGGAGAGAAGCCAGCCGAGGTTGGAGGTGGCGTCGCCGACAGCGGCCGCGACGGCGAGCAGGACGGCGAGGATCAGGCTGTAGATCGCCTTGCGCAAAAGGAAGGTCGCCAGGCGGGAGAGCCAGCCGTGGAAGAAGTCATGCCCGCGGCCGGGGTAGACGCCGATCACCAACGCGACCGGCGCGAAGGCGAGCAGCAAGAGGACGAGGACTTGGGCGAGGATCACCGCCACCGACAGCACCCCGAGCAGCAGGAACGCGCCGAGCTCGCCGGCGAAGATCACGACGGCCATCAGCAGCCGCTGGTACTGGCCGCCCTTGCCCATCGCATCGGCCGCCGGCTTGTCGGCTGCACTCAGCTGGTAGCTGCCGTTGTGCTTGCCGGGGTCTGAGTCGGGGAGCTTCGATGCGTCTCCGCTGGAGAGCGCGTCGTACTCGCTGTTGCGGGGATCGGACTCGGGTGAGTAGGTGAGGAAGTGTGGGGCGTACTTGTTCTCGTTGTTGATGCAGAGCTTGCCGTCGGCCTGCACCTGCGTGCCTGAGCGAAGCTGCTGCGAGAGCGCCGCATTCCGCGACGGGTCGCTCGAGAGCGGGCGCACCGCGACTGACTGCGGGTTTGATGAGTCGACCGGCGTCTTTACGCAGTGATCGAGGCCGCCGAAGTTGAGCACCACCCACGGCTGGTAGACGAGCAGGTGAAAGAGCTGGTCTGAGGCCTCCTGCTTCGCCGACCGCTCGTCCCCCACCGACCCGTTGGAGGAGAGGGAGAGGAAGGCGGCGGACATGTCGTTGGTCCACCGCGACGCCTGGCCGATCGTCTGCTGGGGCTGGGTGACCAGCCACAGCGCCAAGAGACAGAAGATCAGCGAGAGGCCCAGCGCGCCGGCGGTCTCGGTGTAGCGGCGCTGCACCAGCGCCTTCCACATCGCCCACACGCCGGCGAGCACGATCGCCACCACCAGCCACGGCGCCCCGAACGTCGTGGAGTAGATCGAGCGCACCGCCTCTGACACCGGCTGCAGGGCGCCCGCGCCGCCGGTCGCGCTGGAGCCGTTGACGAGGTCCAGCGAGAAGGCGAAGGTGAACAGCGTGATCAGCGCGTTGGCCAGGAACGCCGTCAGCTGCCAGATCACGTCGGCGAGGAAGTAGGCGATCAGCGACGGGACGCCGGAGATGTCGATCCCGCCGGTGATCGAGAAGCTCGCGGCGCTGAAGTGGTGATCGAGCGCGTAGTTGCCCAGCGGATAGCGCTCCGCCAGCGCGCCGGAGGAGAGCTGGGAGGGCGGGGCGACGTTCTGGAAGACGTCGCTGGCTGCCCGCGCGAGCGGGTGCGCGAGCAGCACCAGCAAGACCGCGCCGCCCAGCGCCCACCCCACCCTCCGCCGCGGCACCCGAAGGCGCTTGACCGCGACCGACTGCAAGCCGGCGGTGTTCATGCGCGCCCGCTTCCGGCGCCGGCCAGCCGCTCCCGAGCCATGCGCGCGTAGGCGGGATTGAGCTCGACGCCGAGAAAGCCGCGGCCGTGACGCAGCGCGACCAGCCCGGTGGTGCCAGAGCCGCAAAACGGGTCGAGCACCAGGCAGCGTCCCGCCGGGTCGTGGTGCGCGCAGCCAGGCTCAAAGCCGAGCGTCTGCTCCCGGAGCGGCTCGGACACGTTCTTGCCGGCGCGGAGGGGGCTTCGGGTCCTCCCGCCCTGGCATGGATTCACCGGCGAGCTGAGGCGCTCGCGGCGCCGGCGCCCGGCAGTGGCTTCTTGTTCGCTGCGCGCGGCGCGCCGGTAGGGGGCGCCGCAGGTGCCGCAGGCGATCGGTGAGCTGCCTGCCAGCACGCACGGCTCGACCAGGTCGGGCGGGAAGGTCGCGATGTGCCCGCCCTTGAACGGCCGGGAGGCGAGCGTCCACACGTCACGGCGGTTCCGACCGCCGCCCGGCTGCCAGCGCTCGCGCTGGCCACGAGGGCCGTGGCTGTCGCGGTAGGTGAGCCGGTCGGAGCGCTGGTAGCCGTTGCCGGCCGCTCGCCCGCAGTCGGGCTCGCGGATCGCGTGCTGGTCATAGAAGTAGCGCCCGCGTTTGGCGAGCAGGAACACGTACTCGTGCGCGCGGGAGGGCCGGTCTGTGACCGACTCGGGGATCGGGTTTCGCTTCGCCCTCGGTGCGGCGGCCGCGCTCAAGGCGGCCCCACGGGTGCGGGCAGCCGGGTTCGCCGTCCCAGGTGCGAGCGGGGACGCCGTAGTCCCTGAGGCCCCAGTAAGGAGGGGAGGTCACGCAGCACTGCACAAGACCGTCCGGCAGCCCCCGCAGCACCGAGAGTGCGTCGCCGCATACGATCTCGAAGCCGCGGGTCATCCGCCCGCCCTGGGAGTGGTGTCAAACGCCGCCAGCAGCTGCGGGTCGACCGCCTCCACTTGCACCTCGCCGACGCGGCCGTCGAGGTCGCGCATCAGGCAGCGGCCGCGGCGAAACTCGCGCAACCTCGAGAGCAGCGAGCGATCCCCGGGATCGAGCCCGATCAGCTCCAGCGCCCTGGCCGACTCCGCGTCGGATTCCTGGCCGAAGATCAGGTAGGTGCCGACGAGGTCTGAGAGGTCGCCGAGGTCCTCCAGGCGCTGGGTGGCCAAGAGGACGGTGGCGTTGAACGCGC
The DNA here is from genome assembly GCA_964194275.1 of uncultured Solirubrobacterales bacterium. GTDB lineage: Bacteria > Actinomycetota > Thermoleophilia > Solirubrobacterales > Solirubrobacteraceae > Palsa-465. The sequence goes on along the minus strand of CAXMLR010000404.1, from coordinate 4,225 downwards.
GCCCCAACCGGACCAGGCGGTTGATCACGGTCCGTCCCTGGGGGGAGGCGAGCAGGAACCATGCCTCGTCGAGCAGCACCACCTTGTGCCGCGATCGCTCCGTGGAGACCAGGCGCAGCGCGTAGGCGGCGACCAGCGCCAGCGTGGCCACCGACACTCGCTCCGAGCGCGTGTAGGTTTCGCGCGAGGCCCGGGGGTCGGGCAGCGTGAGGCCGGGGGTGCGGATCGTCGTCACGGGCGCGACCGTGCGGCCGCTGGCGTGCTCGCCGTCGCCGAAACCGAGGCGTGCAAGGCCGAAGTCAGAGACGACCTCGAGCGCGTCCGCGGCATCCCTCGCCGCCTCGTGGTCGGCGGCCCGGAGCGCGTCGATCACCTGTAGCGAGGAGCGACCGCCCTGGCGGATGACCTCGCGCACGGCGCGCTGGATCGCGTTCTCCCAGGAGGGCGCCGGCTCGCGCAGCAGGTCCAGGTAATAGGAGGACGCGAGCTCCTCACGCAGCTCCTCCAGCCCGATCTGAAGCGGATCGAGCTTCCCGCGGTGCTCGGGGTCGCCGGAGAGCTCGAGCACCTCCACCCGCCCCTCCAGCCCCGGCGCCTGGTGGAAGCCGTGGTCGGGCTTGGGATCGAAGTCCACCACCAGCGAACCGCGGCGCTCGCCGGCGTAGGCGATCAGCTGCGCGGCGACCGTCTTGCCCGACCCCAGCGTCCCGGCGAGAAGGACAGCCGAGGTGCGGGCCTCACGGCTGGGGGCGGTGACGTCGTAGCGCACCGGCCGCCGCCCCGCTCCGGGCGACCAGCCCAGGTAGATCCCCCGCCGCGTCCCGACCGACGTGGTGCCCAGGGGCATGAGCGCGCCGAACTGCTCGACGGTGAGCTGCTGGACGTAGTCTGAGACCGCGCCCCCGCCTGGCCGGGGGAGGAAGTCGAAGAACAGCGCCTCCTGCAGCCCGCGCGGGCGGTGCAGCGCGAGGTCGCCGAGCTGGTCGCGGAACGCCTCGACGCGCCGCTCGAGCTCTCCCTCATCTGTCGGGCCGATGGCGTAGGCCAGGGAGGCGTAGAGCATCGATGGGTGCGCCGAGCCCTCCAAGATGGCTTCGTACTCGCGCGCGAGCACCCGGTCCTCCTCGGCCAGGAACCCCGGGCCGCGGACCGACCCCTCGGCCTGCTCGCGGAAGACGTGCTCGACGTCGGTGATCCGCTTTCTGACCTGCGAGAGCGCGTCGCGGTTGCCGACCCAGCGGGCGTGCAGGACGGCGTCGACGGGGAACTCCACGCCCTCGGGCGGCGCGTAGAGGAGCTCGGCCAGCGGGCCGGGGAACTCGGGTGCGTCCGCCAAGCCACCCAGGCACAGGAACGCCTGGTAGGAGCTGGCCTGCTCGGCGTCGAGGACCAGAGTCCCCTTCCCCGCGGCGGACTCTCCGATCGGCGCGTTGACGCAGCGCCAGAGGTCGTGCTCGAGCGGCTCATACGCCACCCGCCCGTCCTCGGTGCGGACGACGAGCGCGTCCGGCGCCCACCAAGGATCGAGCTGAGGCTCCTGCACCCCGCGCAGCAGCGAACGGCGCAAGAGCCACTCGAGCTCCCGGGTGGTCGCCCGCCGGCAGGGCAGCACCGCGCCCAAGCGCTCGAAGCAGCGCTGCTCGGCGACGGCGATCCCCTCAAGCTCCGACTGGCTGAGCGGCTGCGCCTGCCCGACGCCGGCGATGTCTTCGAGCCTCCGGCGTGCCCGGTCGACGCCTCTGACCACCCCCGAGCCGAAGCCACCCGCTGGCGCGTCAGCCAGCGAGATCGCCGCGTAGAGCTCGGGCACGTGGGAGGCCAGCCGTTCCAGGTGCGCCTCGTGCGCGGCCAGGAAGCCGCGGAAGGCCTCCTCGGTTTGCCCGCGCGGATCGAGCAGACCAATCGTCTCCTGCACGTAGCGCTCGGCGGGGTAGGCGCGGCAGACCCGGTAGAGCGAGAAGTCGGCGCCGACCGCGGCGGCGAAGCGCTCCAGCCGGGCCAGCCACCGCCACTTCTCCGCCACCGGCAAGAACGGGTAGGACACCGTCTGAAGCCGGTACAGCGCGGCGCGCTCGCCGCCGCGGCCGACCAGCACGTTCGCGCGCGCGTACCTGAGCGGAAACGCGAAGCTCACGGCCGCACCTCGAGCACCTCTCGCGGGGTGAGCTCCAGTGAATCGACCACCGATCCCCGCCGGCGGCGGCGGGTGGCGAGCGGCCTGGCAGTCAGGCGCCGGCGCCGCACACGCCCGCGCGCCACCAGCATCGGCAAGGCGAACGCCGTCATGGCCGGACCGTGGACGCGGGCGCGCCGCAGCGCCGGCGCATGCTCGTCCGGTGCGACCCACAGCTCGCCGCGCTCAAAGCGCTGCTCGCCGCTGGCGGGCAGCGGCCGGCCGAGCGAGCGCCGTGATGGCGAGAGCCACAGCCGCAGGCGCGAGAGCGCGTAGCGGTGCGCCGGCCGCCCGTCCGGCGTCGCCTGGGTCAACAAGGTCGCGATCAGCGCCGGCACCACCAGCAGCCGCAGCGGCCAGTCCAGCCCCGACAGCACCAACCCCAGGACCTGGCAGCCAAAGCACACCGCCGCCGCGGCGAGTGCGGCCGCCTCCCGGTCGCCTGCCGACAGCCCGTAGCCACCTGCGGCCAGCCCGAGCAGGACGCTCAACACCAGCGAGCGGCCTGAGAGGACGAGTACGCCCAGCAGCGCGGCGGTCGCGTAGCCCAGCCAGCGCAGCGGCACCCCACCCGGCACCGGCAGCCGGTGACCCTCGACCTGGTAGATCCGCCGCTCGGGTGAGAAGATCCGCTGGTAGGAGCGGATCGGCACGCGCTGATCAGCCAACCGAGCAGTCTCAGCCGAAGATCCGCTGACCGATCGACCGGGCGGCATTGGCGACCTGGTCGGGCGAGAACACCAGCCAGGCGACCACGATCGCCGCGCCGAGGAACAGCCCGAGCTCGGTGTAGCGGCGGTTGACCAGGAAGATCAGCGCGACGATCGCGACGATCCCGCCGTAGACCTCCCCCGCGTACTGGCGCAGCAAGCCGCCGAGGTTCTGGCCGACGTTGTTGCCCGTCGCCGCCACCGCGTCGGGCGCGAGGACCAGCATCCCAGCGAGCGCGCCGATTGCCAGGACCGAGACCACCAACCGCCGTCGGCCCGTCCGGCGCGGCTGGTTGTCGTCTCGATGGCCGCTCATGACTGCGGCCCTCCGTCGACGGAGCTGACATACCAGCGGTCACGGTGGGCCAGTCCGATCCGGTAGCGAAGCGGGTAGACCGCGCCGCTGCGCGCGTCGCGAACATGCACCGCCGCCAACAGGACCCCGCTGGTGGCGCTCGGCTCGCTGTCCTGCCCAAGCGACTCCACCGAGGCCAGCGCCAGCCCGCCGCCGAGCGGCGACAGCGACACACCCGGGGCGGTCAGGTACGCCAGCGCGCTCGGGTCCTTTCCGTCAATGTAGATGGGCAGGAAGCGCGCCAGCAGCTGCCCGATCTCCGGCGCGTAGGGGCCAGACAGCGGCGGCGGATCCTCGTAGACGACGCTGCCTCGGGGCGGCGGTGCGCTCAGCCCCGGCAGGTCGAACACCGCCAGCCCGCCGCTGGCGTCGCGAGCGACCGGCACCGTCAAGTACAGCGGGGGCCGCTTCGGGTCGGTGAAGCTGGAGGCGACGGTGATCAGCGCGCGGGCGTCACCCAGGGAACTCACCCGCGCCACCGTCGCCTGTGCGACCTGCTGCCCTGGACCTCGGAGCGGCAGCACCGCCGCCGCGCGGTCGCCCAACCCAGAAGCCAGAAACCGATCCACCACCCGTGTCCTGTCGGCCGTGTGGCCTGGGCGGAAGCTCAGATACGCGCGCGCGAAGCTCACCGCGAACGATTCCGCTGCCAGGTCACCTTGACCGGCTGTCGCGACCTGCGAGGCGGACGTGGCCGCCTGGCGCGGGGCGGTGAGGATCGCTCCCAGGCCCCGGGCGAGCACCAGCGCGATGAATGCCCACAGCACGAGCCGGCCCAGCCGCCGCGCCAGCTCGTGCGAGCGACGCGCGCCGCGCCGCGGTACCGACCGCTGATCGCTCCCCGGCTGGTCCTGCTCTGCCGCAGGGCGTCGGCGCGCGATCATGCCGCGCCTCGCTCGTGATGCTCGCAGCGCGCGCTGAGAGCCCTCTCCGCGGTGCTGGTGAAACCTTCCACTTCCAACCTGACCTCCGATCCTGTGCGGCGGG